>CAYIMI010000022.1:0-3474 GCA_964364445.1 uncultured Gammaproteobacteria bacterium | reverse complement strand
AATAATTTTACTGATAATCCAACTAAAATGATAGTTTTAGTTGTTGTATTCGCCCTAGGACTATATATTAGTTATATTTTTTTGATCATAATTAATGTTTTACTTCTTCCTATAGATATATTTATTAAAGAATTATTGATATTTTTTGCAAAAAATAAACTAAAAAAACTAAATAATATTAAAATCATCGGGGTTGCCGGCAGCTATGGAAAAACGGGGATGAAAGATATGATCGCCACAGTTTTGGAAGAAAAATACCAAGTTGTCAAAACTCAGGAAAGTATTAATACTCCTGTTGGAATTGCCAGAACTATTCTAAGTCAAGTCGATGAAAAAACAGAAATTTTAGTTGTTGAGATAGGGGAGTATTATCCGGGGGATATAAAAAATATTTGCTCGATAGCTACTCCACACATTGGAATAATTACTGGAATAAATGAAGCTCATTTTGAAAGATTGAAGTCAATTGATAATAGCGTCAAAACTATTTTTGAAATTGCTCAAAACATGAAAACAAACGGCTTGTTGCTTTTGAATGGTAAAGATAAGCACATAAAAAATAACTATAAAAAGTTTGTCAAAAATCAAAAAATATATTTTTATTCCTCAAAAGGAAAGATCGAGTTTAATGAAGATGCTCCGGGATTTATATATCAAAAAATATTTTTCCCAATATTAGGACAGTATAATCTAGATAAAGTTGATGGTGTAATTTATCTGGCAAAAAAACTAGGACTAAACCACCAAGAAATTGAAAATGGCCTAAAAAAAATAAAAACTCCAGCTCACCGACTACAACCAATAATGAATCATGAAAAAAATATCCTAGTAATTGACGATAGTTATAATGGCAACCCTGACGGAGTAGAGGAAGCCATAAAAACTTTATCATTATTCAAAAAGAGAAGAAAAATCTTTATTACTCCTGGATTAGTTGAGATGGGGGATAAAAGTAAAGAAGTACACCAGAGAATAGGAGAAAGATTAAACGACGTCGTAGACTTGGTTATATTAATTAAAAATTCTGTCACTCCAAGCATTGAAGAGGGATTAGTTAAGGCAGGATTTAATAAAAAAAATATCATTTGGTTTGACTCAATGATGGAGGCTCAAAATAATCTTGGTTCGATTGTTAAATCCGGTGACGTAGTACTTTTTCAAAACGACTGGCCGGATAATTATGTATAATATACTCATGAAAACAATTGGCGTTTTCTTCGGTAGCAGGTCTCCAGAGCATGACGTTTCTATCCTCACTGGGCAACTGATTATTTCCGGTTTAAAAAAGTGCGGATATAATGTCATCCCTGTTTATATTGACAAAAAAGGCAAATGGTATTCTGATGCGCGACTTGCCTCAATGAAATTTTTTACTCAAAATCCAACTGATCTAGATAAAAAACTTGAATCGTTTAATATTGACTTTAATAAATCAACGGGAAAGATCGTTAAGCAATCAGGATTTCTAAAAAGTAATGCTGTCTTTGATATTGCTTTTCCAGCTTTCCATGGACAAAATGGAGAAGATGGAACTTTTCAGGGACTATGTGAAATGCTTAACGTTCCCTATGTTGGCTGTGACGTGACATCATCGGCTCTCACGATGGATAAAGTTTTGACTAAGATGATCTATAAAGCCAATAATATTCCTACTGTTGATTTTGTTTATTTTAATTTGAATGAATGGCGAGTCGATAAAAAAAATGTTATTCAAAAAATTAAATCTTTAAACTGGCCGGTCATTATTAAACCTGCCCGACTAGGTTCTTCCATTGGTATCTCAAAAGCTAAGGATCAAAAAGAACTTGAGTTTGGTATAGAAGTTGCCCTTCATTATGATGAAAAAGTGATCGTGGAAAAAATGATAGAAAATCTTGTTGACGTAACCTGTTGTGTGATTGGTAATGATAATCCAACCCCGTCTCTCATACAGGAATCAGTTTTTTCCAGTGGGTTTTTCTCTTATGAAGATAAGTATCTAAAAGGCGGCGGAGCTCAAACTGGTAAAGCCACCCAAAGTATTATTATTCCAGCCCGACTAAACTCAAAGATTACTAAAGAAATCCAAGATGCGGCGGTTAGTGCTTATCAGGTTCTTGGTTGCTCTGGTATTGCCCGAGTCGATTTTCTATATGATAAAAAAACAGGAAGATGGTATGCCAATGAAGTCAATACACTGCCTGGAACTTTGTATCACCATCTCTGGAAAGCATCTGGAGTTCCTTTTGAGGAATTGTTAAAAAAATTAATTGGCTTTGCTGAGGAAAAATATCAAAAGAAAAAACAGATAACTTATACTTTCAATTCCAATATTTTAACTCAAGCCTCTTCAAACAAACTTTCATTAAAAGGAGTTTAATTTTTTATCCTTCTAACCTAGCAAACGCACCAGTCTCCTTGGACTTGGCAAACATATAACGGAAAAAAATAACTGCCCCAACAAAAAAAATTACATTAAGAACCAGCGCTGTTATAATCTCAAAAAAGACACCTTGTCCAGCCAAACTTTTTCTCATCGCTTCAAATGCATAAGTAGGAGCAAGCAAATATGCAATACTGCGAAATGGTTGTGGCAGAATAGTAACAGGATAAATCACCGCCATAAAAGGTTGAAAAAAATTTATCAGTCCCCAGGCAAAAGCAGCCACCTTTGTTCCAAATCGGACAATCAACCCTAACATCACAATTCCAAATGAAAACCCAAAAAATACTAGATTAATAAATACAAAAAACATATTGGTAAGACCCATTGAAAAGATATTGAAATCAAAAGCTATTAGAGAAAGAGTTGCTGCCAGTATTAAAACAATAAATGATTTGATTGTTCCGGTGATTCCAAAAGATAAAAGATATTCACTTATCCTAATTGGTGAAATAAAAATATTAGTCAGATTTCTCGACCAAACATCCCACAGACATCCAACCCCGATTGAATATTGAGCTATATTGACAACCTGCCAAAAAATCATACCCGCCAAAACTTGATCAGTAATTAATTTGCCTGCAGATCCAGTCAAATACAAAGTCATAAACCCAAAAACAATTATTGAAAACAACGGATAAAGAAGAATATCATTAAATATCTCAAAAGAATGTTTAGAGATAAATACTTCATGAATCAATATTGCTTTAATTCTATTCAAAGACATATTTTTCTCCTCTGGCAATTTGTAAAAAGACATGTTCTAGGGTTGGTTTTTTAACTTCTATATCAGTCATCCAAATACCAAGCTTACTTAGATCAAAAATTATTTTTGGTAATATTTTTTCTTCCATAGTAATATAAACGACATGCTCTCCATCAAAACGAAAATTCAATTTTTCTTTTTTCATATATTGAGAAATAATATCTTTTTTGTCATTAAAAGTAAGTCGAAGTTGGGCTACTTGGATCAATTTAGTCAGTCCTAAAGGCGTATCTTCAGCAACAATTTTTCCTTTATCTAAGAAAATTACTCTATCACAAATCCTTGT
>CAYIMI010000021.1:5354-8947 GCA_964364445.1 uncultured Gammaproteobacteria bacterium | reverse complement strand
GTCAGACTGGCCAGACTTGAACTGGCGACCTCTTCTCCCCCAGAGAAGCGCTCTAGCCTCTGAGCTACAGCCTGTATTTATAACCTAATTTTACCAAAATTGGTTATAATAACTATATGACAATCGGATTTATCGGACTTGGACTAATGGGTAATTTGATGGCAAAAAATATTTTGAGGTCCGGATTTGATTTGACTGTTTATAATCGGACTACTTCTAAAACGAATGAATTTAAAAAACTTGGAGCCAACATAGTATCATCTCCAAAAAAATTAGCTCAAGACGTTGACATTGTTATCACGATGATCACGGCCGCTAAAGACGTTAAGCAAGTATTATTTGGTAAAAACGGAATTGTTTATGGTAAAAATAAAAACTTGATTGTAATTGACATGGGAACAATTGGTCCAACTGCCGCCAAAGAAATTGCAATGATGTTAGAAAAAAATAAAGTTGATTTTATCGATGCTCCGGTCACAGGATCAACCCCAAAAGCAAAAACTGGAGAATTAACGATCTTTGTTGGTGGAAAAAAAGAAGTTTATGAAAAAATAAAACCTGTTCTTTTGGCAATGGGAAAAAATATTCATTACGTTGGGCCAACTGGGTCTGGTCAAGCAATTAAAATGATTAATAATCAGGTAATTGCTACAACAATTCAGGCTGTCATGGAAGGAATGTTACTCGCAGATGCAATGGGTCTTGACCGAAAGAAGGCCGCAGAAATTTTAAAGACAGTTCCCGCCTTTTCTTTTATGATGAACTTAAAACTCCCCAACTATGTAGAAAATAAATTCCCGCTTCTTTTTTCAACCGCCAATATGAAGAAGGATTTGGAATTGGCTTATTTTGAAATGAAAAAGGGGGGAAAAAATCTACCTGTTTTGAAAAAATTAATCGAAATTTATAAAAAGGCTACTAAAGCTGGGTTGTCTCATAAGGACTTTGCCTCGATTATTAAAATAATAGATTAATCCTAATTGGTGCTATAATTTATTGATGAATTTATTATTAATATTTCTTCTTTTTTTACTTTGGAGAAGCTTTGATTTTCTAATCATTTTTTTCAGCCAAAAGATTATTCCTTACCTCGGATTTTTCCCATACAGTGATCAACTACCAAGATTCCATTTACCCACTTGGGTTTCGGCACTGGCTAATTTTGATGGCCTTCATTATATTTCAATTGCTCGAAGTGGTTACTCTCAATATGAACAAGCTTTTTTCCCCCTCTATCCCCTATTAATCAAAATTTTTACTCCTCTTTTTTCCAATAACCAGCTCCTAACGGGATTAATTATTTCCAATGTTTCTTTTTTAATTGGATTAGTTGTTTTTTATAAATATCTTTGCCTGATTTCATCCAATTCTATCCGATTTAATCCAATTTTATCTATTGTGTTTTTACTTGCCTTCCCAACCTCCTTCTTCTTCGGTGCCGTCTATACTGAAGGATTATTTTTTCTTCTATTAATATTGACTTTATACTTTCTTAAAAAGAAAAAATATTTACTCGTTGTAGTTTTTGCTTTTTTAACAGCAACAACAAGAATCGTTGGAGTGTTTTTGATAATACCAATTTTTTTTCACTGGTTCTCGTCATTCCCTCGAAAGAGGGAATCCAAACGTTCCTGGATCCCCGCCTCCGCGGGGATGACACCAGGAATGACATTATGCTTACTTGCCCCTATTCTTGGTTTATTGACTTACTGTTTCTATCTCTGGCAAACCACTGGAGACCCTTTTTTCTTTTTTTCTTCTCAGCCAGCTTTTGGAGCTAATCGATCAACCCATTTAATATCATTTCTTCAGGTTTATTGGCGTTATTTTAAAATATTCTTTACCGCTAATTATGATTTTAAATACTTTGTTGCCATTATTGAATTTAGTTTTTTTAGTTTTGTATTAATTATTTTGGTTCTGGACTTATTTAAAAATTTCAAACTAAAAATTAAAAATTTTGATTTGATTGGATTAAATCTTTTTTCACTTGCTAATATTATTCTTCCAACTTTAACCGGTACTTTCCTATCTATTCCCCGCTTTTCTCTTATGTCTTTATCCGTCTTTATCTATCTTGCTCATATAAAAAATGTTTTTATTAAATATCTAATTTTAATAATCTTTCTTACATTACATGTTCTATTACTTGGGTATTTTACTCAGGGATATTTTGTAAGCTAATATGAATAGACTGCCATTTTTCCAAAAAGGAGATTCAAAAGGACTTAGTTTTTTTTTAACTAATAATAAATTAGTGGAAAATGCCTTTTTTATATATATTACACTAATTTTTCTTTTTCTAATTATTTTATTTTTTAGACTATTTCAATTAACTGTTGTTAAAGGAAATTACTATCGTACTCTCTCTGAACAAAACCGACTTAGGGAAATTGTGATTGAGGCTCCCCGAGGAGAAATAATTGATCGAAAAGGATTTATCATTGCCCAAAATTTGAGACCTAGTATCAATCAAAAAATTGAACCAGGTTTATTAAACAATAATCAAAAAATAATTTCAAGAAGGATTTATCAAAGCCCTGAAACCATTGCCCCACTTATAGGGTATCGTCAGACTGCTGATAAAAATGATCTTAAAAATGACTCTTGTCAATATAAACTTCAGTTAGGCGATAGAACTGGAAAGAAAGGCGTTGAAAAACTATTTGATTGTGAATTAAGGGGGCAAGCAGGAAAAAAATTAGTGGAGATTGATGCTCAAGGACAGTATTTAAAAACCGTTGATGTAATTCCTCCAATCCTTGGAGATAAAATTCAACTAGCCCTAGACCTTGAATTACAAAAAAAAGCTTATGAATTAATCAAAAAAGTTAAAGCAGCAATCGTTGTTACTAATCCTAAAACCGGTGAAATATTAGCCAGTGTCTCTTCACCATCTTTTAATTCGCAAGATTTTGAAGATAATTCAAGTAACAATATTCAAAATTACTTAACAAGTAAGGATTATCCATTATTTAATCGTGTTATGGAAGGGACATATCCGCCGGGATCACTTTTTAAACTGGTTGTGGCAACGGCTGGACTTGAGGAAAAGGCTATTGATGAAAAAACAGAAATTGAAGATAAGGGAAGCATTAAAGCTGGGGCAGCCACCTTTGGTAACTGGTATTTTCTTCAGTATGGAAAAGTTGAGGGAATGGTTGATGTTATTAAGGCAATTAGGAGATCTAATGATATATTTTTCTACAAAATTGGAGAAAAAACCGGAGTTGAAAAAATTAAAAAATGGTCCGATATTTTTGGACTGGGAAAGGAAACTAAAATTGGACTCGACGAAGCGGAGGGAATCATTCCATCAACTTTTTGGAAAAAAGAAATATTGAAAGAAAACTGGTATCTTGGCGATACTTACAATTTATCGATCGGCCAAGGTTATGTAGGAACGACACCCTTGCAAATGGCCTTAGTCGCAGATGTATTTGCCAATGGTGGATATTTATGCAAACCACAATTATTAAAACAAAATGTGGGGAAATGTAAAAAATTACCTATTTCACAAAAAACAATATCTTTAATTCGTGAGGGAATGAAACAAGCTTGCTCAACTGGAGGTACTGGCTGGCCATTATTTG
>CAYIMI010000021.1:0-5254 GCA_964364445.1 uncultured Gammaproteobacteria bacterium | reverse complement strand
GCCGAATCACACGCAGTTTCTGGAATGCCTCATGCATGGATCTCTGCCTTTGCTCCATATGATAATCCTGAAATTGCCGTAACCGTACTGGTTGAGGAAGGAGGACAAGGAAGTGACGTCGCCGGACCAATTGCTAAAGAAATATTGAAGGCGTACTTTGAAAGAAGTCAATAACTATTTTAGTTTGCAACAATTAAAACCACTTATGGTAATACTTTTGTCAATATCAGAAAAGCCATAATATTTACAACCCCTAAAATAAGTATTAGTAAACATACCGTTTTTTGAAGCGCAAAGTTTTGCATAATTAGGAATAGGCGTTGGGTCAGCCTTCGGGACACAACATTTTAGGTTATTTGCCCATTTAGAATCGCTCATCCTAAAATTATTCCAACTTCCTGAAAGGTTATCACACGATCCTGAATTAGTTATTTTTGAATTGAAGTTACTACTATATGTTTGACAAACTTGTAAATAATCAACATTCGTACCCAGCTCACGTAAAGAACAACATGTCCCAAATTCATCAGAATAAGCTCCTATTTTTTTATAAACTTTATCACCCCACATATCTCTATAATCTTTTGGGCATACTTTTTTATAATCAAAGTATTGATTTTTATATTTGACGCAGTCTTGTTTCTTTATATTTCTTCTAAGAAGACCTGCTGCATCAGTTGAAGTTGTGATACTTTTATTTTTAATGTAAAAACTTAAAAAAACAATTAAAATAATTGAAAGGCACAAAAGCCCAACTATAAATAATTTTGATCTCTTTTTTTTAAATTTTTTCATAATTAATATTATCACTTTTGTAAAAGAAATGTCAATCTGTTTGGCCGAAAATTAAAACTTCTCAAAAATAATATTCTCTTGGGAAATATTTTTGATTAATAAAAACTGTTTGAGTGATTCGACTACTTGACGGCCACCACAAAGATAATAATCTAAATTATCAATTTTCAATTTACAATTTTCAACGTGTTGATCAAAACATGAATCGATGTGGCCAATTTCAAAATATTTTTTATCCTCCTCTGGAATCATATCTAGGTTTTGTTCGCGGGACAGACAAATCTTAAACTGGATTCCCAATTTTTTTAACTCATTAAGCAAATAAACATCTTGAAAACTTTTTAACCCCCAGAACAAATAATATTTTTGATTTTTGATATTTGATATTAATATTGACCTAATCGGAGCAATTCCCGTTCCCGTTACCATAAATATTTTATCCCGTTCATTTTTCTTCAATCCAAACATCCCTGCCGGACCTTGAAAGATTACTTCTGATTTTTCGCCAAGTGAAAACAAATAATTTGAAGCCAATCCGCCCGGAACTATTTCAATAATTAAATCGAAACTGTTTTTAGCAGTATCGGAAGATGCAATTGAATAAAGACGGGAAACAGGACCTTTGGGTGACGGGACTTTGAGCATGACATATTGGCCTGGTTTGAAAATTATTTCCTTCGGCTCTAATAAATCAAAATTGTAGAGATAGGTGTTGGAATTAAGCTGGGTTTTTTTAGCAAGGATGGTTTTATAAGTATTTAACATTTTATTTTACAACCTCGCTCTCTGATTAATTTCTGCCTCAACTAGTTCTCTTGGTCTCCCGTATTTCAATCTGGAAAGCTGAATGACAGCTTGAGCAATTTTTTCATTTGCACCTGCTTTAAATATTTTTATATCCTTAGTCATGTCAACAGAAAAAGGTGGGACCGGTTCGTTATCAACGATTGTCTTCATGTAGGCATGGAATCTTTCGATGTTAATCAAGTCTGTCTCACCAAATACCGGTTGATATTCTCTCTGCATATATGAGGCATCTGTTACTCCAACTCTAAAAGAGATCAATGTCCCAACATTTCCAAAAATAGCATTTTTTACTTCATCATCCATCTGCCCTATAAATTGATTAGCGACCGTCAAATTCAGATGATATTTTCGAGCTTCAGATAAAATGGTGGCAAAGTCCGGGGTGGCAAAATTCTGGAACTCATCGACGTAAAGGAAAAAATCACGCCGTTTATCTTCAGGAATTTCTTGACGGCTCATGGCCGCAATCAATATCTTTGGAATCAAAACTAATCCTAAGAAGCTGGAATTTTCTTCACCCAACTTTCCTTTTGATAGATTAATGAGTAAAATTTTTCCTTCGTCCATGACCCGACGGAAATCAAAAGCTGAATCAGACTGTCCGATGATATTTCTCATCGTTTTATTGGTAATAAAACGGCCGAACTTGGAAACAATATAGTCAAGCACTTCTGATTTATGAAAATCTGAGGTTTGGGCAATTTGATCGGTCCAATAGCGTCTAACGATTGGGTCTTGAACTTTTGGAAGAAGCTCCTGGACGTATTTTGGATCAGTTAAGACCCGGACAATCTCAACAAAAGTTGAACCTTTTTCGCTCATGACAGTCAGCATGGCATTACGAACAGCATGTTCAAATCGTGGACCAATAATACCGGTTCTCTGAGGATCATAAAGCTTATACATCAGATTAATAATCGAAGTGGTAATAAAATGTTTTTGATCTTCAGTTTTTGCTTCTAATAAATTTAAACCCATTGGCCTCTCAACGTCTGAAGGATCAAAATAGATGACATCTTCTGCTCGCTCTGGAGGAATATATTTAATAATGTCATCAATCAAATCTCCGTGCGGGTCAATCACGCAAACACCATGACCGGCTTTTATATCTTGAATTGCCATATCATGAAGTAAGACAGATTTACCAACACCGGTCTTTCCAATAATATAAACGTGGCGCCTGCGGTCTTCCACACCAATTGTAACCGGTCGTTTAACTCCTCGGTAATATCCGCCACCTATTGATGTTCCCCCTGTTTGAGGAACTTCGATCGGAACCGGAGCTGTTTTTGCTTTTAACCATTGGATATGAGGAGTTTCAACAGTTTTGTTGGGAAAATGAAAAAGAGTAGCTAGCTCATCAGTTGATAAAATTGAGATTGTTTTACCAAATGGCCAAAAAGACCAATCTATAATTGGAAAAAACTTGTAGATAAAATTTATCATAAATATACCTTTAAAACGATCTTTTGTTCCACTAAAGTTATTTGAGTCAGAATTAAACTGTGTAAAAGCATTTTTCATGTTTTTTAAATGAGTATCAGCTATTTCTTTTGAAGGAGCGGCAACTACAAAACGAATCATCGTTTCAAAACCTGATTTTGAACATTTGTCCTCAATTTTTTCAAGCACTTTAGGATCTGTCTTAAAGGTAGCTTTTTCTGGATTAGCTTCATTTTTCTTGGTACTGGAAACATAACTTTTCCCAGAACTTTTCCATTTGCCACCTGCAGGACGAATTAGAATCTGGATGATGCCACCTTCGTTATCATCAAATTTTGATAAAGCCGATGTAATGGCGGACAGTGAATCAGTTGGTAGATCACGATAAAAACGAATCGGCATATACGGAGCTTCCTTTTGTACTAAACCTCCAAAGACTACCTTACCTTGTTCAGAAAAAATATTTGGCTCCTCGACTTTTCTGATATCAGCCATCGGATAATAACCATAGATTGTTTTTTCTATCAGATCAATAACCCTGTTTGGGGCAGAAACATAAAATCTAATTTCTGCTTTTTTTCCAACAATTTCAAATGAGACAACATCGTCAACTTCCAGGAATGACCAAAATCCTGATTTCTTTAGAGAAGAAAAAGAGGAGAACATCTGGTCTGCCGCATCAATCTTAATTTCATTATCCTTAGCTAACTTCACCTCAAGAGTCACCATTTCTAAAGAAATTTGCTCTCTTTTTTTCAAACGAAAATAAATAACTATTAAATAAATAAGGGCTAAAGTCAACCCACCGGCTAAAATTGCGGCTAAGCTTGCCAAACTTATTGTGATAAGCCTGTCAATATAGATTTGATAGTCAATTTGGTCCATTAAAAAAGTATATAATATATGCGCTTATGAAACAGCAGGAAAATATCCATTTCATCTGAATTCGACGATCAATTTTTTTCCAAAAACGGAAGCTAATTTATTTAAGAATGTCATAGTCGGATTAATCATTCCTCTTTCGAGTCTTGAAATTGCCGACTGTTTGGTATTTAATTTATTGGCTAATTCCTCTTGAGTTAGGTTACTTTTAATTCTTAAGGAGATAATTTTATCTAACACTTCATACTCCGACCTTAACCGTTCATATTCTTTTTTTATATTTTTATTTTTTAGTAACCTACTTCTCAAATCTTTATAAGTATTCATATTTTTGTATTATAGCGTATACGTTATATTAATGTCAACCGATTTAATGCAATTCCTATCTCTTTATTTAATATTTTCATTCTCTTTTTCTTAAATCCATGGAGAATCCAGATTGTTTGACTTTTTACGGTAAAAAGGAATCTTACCGATTCTTGTTTTCTTATTCTTAACTCAAATAAATTATTTCCTATCTTCCTTACATAAGGCATTCCAATTTCCGGACCATATTTTTCAAGAAGATTAAACATCCAAAATATTTTAGAGATTGTTTTGTTTAATAAAGATTCTATAAAATCATCAACAATTTTTCTTTTCCCTATCTGATAAAGCTTAATTTGATATGTCACATAAGAAATTAACATATCTCTCAAATTTTGTCAGCCGCTTATAACCTACAAAAGTAATCATTTAGACGTATAGAATAGGATATTTTTATCGATAGATATATCTCGTGGACGATCGTTCATAAGATAATCAATTGCTTGGTATAATTACCTAATGAAAAATGCTAAACGAAAGATTAGTTCGAAAAAAAGTTTGATTGTCCTTTCAATTGTTTTTCTAATGTTGTTTTTTCTGAAAGCATCTTTGTATGGTGTCATCGGTGGTCCATTCTTTTTTGATTGGTTACTCCAATATATTCCTGAATTTATTCTATTTGTTATATTTCTACCCATTTATTATATTTTCGAATTCCCAATTGTATGGCTTTTATCGTTCATATCTGTGAATCAATTTTATGCTTTTTGTCTTGATATAGGTCTGACTATCGTCTATTTAACAACTTTATATTTTGTTTTTCAAAGAATCTTTCGTTTCTTTAAAAAGCGAAAAAATTGTTAAAAAATCAAAAGTCTTAAGTTTTACGTAGGCTGTTTATGAAAAACTCATCTCTTTCTAAATTTGCTCTTCCTAATGGTCTTCGAATTATTACTCAGCGTCTTCCTTCCGTAGATTCCATAACTATTTATCTCACAGTTGGGGCTGGACCGCGATTTGA
>CAYIMI010000020.1:0-8970 GCA_964364445.1 uncultured Gammaproteobacteria bacterium | reverse complement strand
AGGAGATTTTGAATAAATAACTATGGAGTGGCGAAATATAAAACTTGATGATATTAAATCCTATGATGGGGCTTTTGTGAGCAGTACTTCATCAAAAATAGTGCCAATAAAATCTATTGACGGGAACTTGTTTAACATTCCTGAAACTTTGAAAGAGTTAATGAGGTTATTAAATGGTTTTTTGGAAAATTGTAAGGGAATAATATAACTTTGATGTCATTCCCGCGAAGGCGGGAATCCAAGCGTTCCTGGATCCCCTCCTACGAGGGGATGACAAAAATAAAATTAATAATTTTTGTCAATTTCCATTTGCTTTAAAAATAAATCTCTGTATAATTTAATAATCATGAAAAACACACAGACTCAAAAATTTTATTTTTACTTTTGGACCTGCTTAGGCGGGGATGGTTGTGATTGTTAAAAAGTAAACAATAAAAAACGACCCCCGCACAAGCGGGGCTTTTTTTTGGATTTTAAAAAACTATGACACCAAATGTTCTCAACAAAAAATTAACAATTATAGCCGGACCATGTTCAGTTGATTTTGACAATATTAATGATATTTTCAAAATCGCCGAAATCAAGGTTAATAATCGCTTTGGGAGAAAACAAAGAGCTATATTCGGTACTCGAGTAATTGGCTTAAAATCACGGACGTCTCTAAATAAAGATGGGAAGAATATGGGTATTGATTTTCCGGTTTTTAGAAAAAATATTGATTTATTGATTCAAGGAAAATCAATTAATGCCTTAAAAATTTTGCCAAGTGTTAGAATAGCAAAAAATATTATTAAAGAAACAGGCTTATTAGTAGCGGCCGAAATCATGGACCCCATGTCTCAGTTGCCAATCTTTGAAAGAATGTTGCCAAAGAATAAAGTGTTAATTTGGAATCCAGCCGTTAGTCAATTAGGTTGGCCGATATTAAATATGGCAATATATGCTAAAAAAAATAACTGGATGATTGGACTCAAAAATCCTAAGTGGTTTGGTGACGAAAATCTAGGACAGACGACGATGGAAAAAACATGGATTGGTTTGTCTCACTACACTGGGATGAACGAGCCGGGGCTGGAAGAAAAACTAATTTTAATTCACCGAGGTGTGGATATTTATAATAAGGGTGATTATCGCAATTTACCTGTTCATCAAGCAGCCAAGAGGACCAAAATTGCCACCAAGGCTAAATTATTTTTTGACCCGAGTCACATTCATGGTCCAAAATTGAGAGATTCTATTGTTCAGGCAACCGTCGAGGCGATGCAGATGAAAATTGATGAGGATAATTTTTTATATGATGGTATTCTGATAGAAGTAGGAAGGTCAAAAACTGATACAGAACAACATATAACTGTAAAAGAATTGAAAGAATTATGTAGTCAATTAGCGAAATTTCGCGATTTAAGCGAGCCATTGTCATCCCCGTGAAGACGGGGATCCAGACTATAATTACCTTATGAAAATAATTATTGGAAAAAATTTGTTAGAAAAAATCAATATCTCATTTGATTTTTCTAAGTTTTCAAAAATAGCCGTCTTGACTGATGAGAATATTCCTAAATTTTTAATTAATAAAATCGAAAAATCTTTAAATAAAGAAGTAGTAAAAATAATTATTTCCGCAGGTGAAAAAGAAAAAAATATTGAAACAGTAAAAAATATCTGGGAAATAATGTTTGATCAGGGTTTGGATAGAAAATCTTTATTAATTAATCTCGGCGGGGGAGTGATTGGTGATATGGGTGGATTTGCCGCCTCAACCTTTATGAGAGGAATAGATTTTCTAAATATTCCAACAACCTTACTTGCGCAGGTTGATGCCAGTATTGGAGGAAAGGTTGGAATTGATTTTTTAGAAATAAAAAATGGGGTTGGTGTTTTTAAAGATCCAATTGGAGTAATGATTGACGTTGAGACTTTGAAAACCTTGCCTAAACGAGAATTAATCTCAGCTTTTGGTGAGATTATCAAACACGGAGTTATTTCCGGACGTGAATATTTTGACTTTCTTACCTCAAAAAAACCGGAGGAGTTTAATCAAAACGAGTTGATTAAAATAATTAAAGAATCAATAAAAATTAAATCTGAAATAGTAAACAAAGACTTTAAAGAGGCTGGCCTCCGTAAAGTTCTTAATTTTGGTCACACGATCGGGCATGCAATCGAGTCTTTAAGTTGGAAGACAGATAAACCATTACTACACGGCGAGGCAGTTGCCATCGGTATGATTGCCGAGAGCAACTTAGCCCGTCTCTGCCAACCTGTCCTAACCTCGGAGGTTGAGACACGAGTGGCAGAGACAATTAAGGAAGCTATCATAAACGCCGGTTTACCAACAAAAGTTAAAGATATTAAAACTGAAGATATTATGAAGATGATTTTGAATGATAAAAAAAATTCCTCAGGAAAAATTAACTGGAGTTTGCCAGAAAAAATTGGGAAGGTTTTAGTAAATGTTAATGTGGCAGAAGGATTAATTATTAAAGCAATTGAATCAATCATTTTATGAAAAGTATAGAAATAACAGTTCCGGGTTCAAAAAGTTTGACTAATAGAGCTATTGTGATGGCATCTTTATCAAATGGACTATCAAAAATAAGTAATTTTTCAAAGAGCCTAGATAGTCAAATTATGATCAAGGCAGTAAAAAAATTAGGAATAAAAATTAAAATCAACAAAAATGAATTACAAATAATAGGTAATAAAGGTATTTTCCCAAAATTTATTGGGACAATTGATGTTGGTAACTCTGGAACAGCGGCTAGATTTTTGACAGCAATAGTTAGCCTTGTTCCAGGCAGAGTTACCATTACTAAATCAGAAAGAATGAGAGAGAGACCAATGAATGAATTGAATGAAGCATTAAAAACAATTAAAACTGGAAAAGTATCTTTAAAAGGCAATATTAGTAGTCAATTTATTACAGCTCTGATGATGATTGCCCCAGTTCTTGATAAAGGTTTGGAGATAAATATAACCGGACGTAAAATTTCTAGTTCATATATTAATATGACAATTGATCTTATGAAAAAATTTAGAGTGAAGGTGGAAAAAATTACTGACAAAAAATTTGCAATTAAAAAACAGTCGTACAAAAAAATAGATTATGTTGTTGAAAGTGACTTGTCTGGCGCCTCTTATTTTTTTGCGGCAGCGGCAATCACAGGCAAAGCTATTAAAGTAAAAAATATTAATTTTGACTCAGTCCAGGGGGATAGATCTTTCCCTAATCTATTAGAAAAGATGGGTTGCCAAGTCATAAAAAATATTAAGGAAGAATCAATTGAGGTAACAGGACCAGAAGTATTAAGAGGAATTACTGTTGATATGGCAGATATGCCTGATACAGCTCAGACTTTAGCTGTTGTGGCGGCTTTCGCTAATGGGAAAACAAAAATTACCGGCCTATCAACTTTGAAAGTAAAGGAAACAGATAGATTACTTGCTCTTAAAAATGAACTGAATAAAATTAAAATTAAAAGCGAGATTACTAATGATTCAATCATAATAACGGGAGGAAGTCCACAGAAGGCGACGATCGAAACTTATGGAGATCACAGAATGGCGATGGCTTTTGCGATGGCAAAATTAAGACTGCCAGGATTAATAATTAAAAATCCAGAAGTAGTAAAAAAATCATTTCCTGATTTTTGGGAAAAATTTAAAAAAATATGAAAATAATTTTAATCGGCTTTATGGGAAGCGGAAAAACAACGGTCGCAAATATATTAGCAAAAAAGTTGAATCTTGGAGTAATTGAAATGGACCAATTGATCTTGGAAAAATCAGGCAGAAGTAATATCGTGGACATTTTTACTTTGGATGGAGAAGAACATTTTCGTGACTTAGAGACGAAAGTTTTTAAAGAAATTTCTGCATTAAATAATATTATAGTTTCAACGGGCGGAGGAGTTGTTATGAAAGAACAAAATAAAGAGCACCTAGAAAATGGCAAGATTTTTTTCTTAGAGACATCGTTTGCAGTTTTAGAGAAAAGATTAGTGAATGATGATACGAGGCCTTTATTTAAAGATAAAATAAAAGCTAAAAATTTATTTAATTTAAGACAAAATAAATATAAAGAGTGGGCAGACCACATTATTTTGACAGATGAAAAATCAATTAACGAAGTTGTTGATAGTTTATTGAAATATTTATGAAAATTTCAGCAAAAACTAAAACTTGTTTAATTATTGGTGATCCGGTTGAACATTCGCTATCTCCTGCTATGCATAATGCAGGTTACTTGGCTTTAGGAATCGATGATCAATTTGTTTTTCTTGGAGCAAAAGTAAGAGTTGAAGACGTTGGTGCTGCGGTTCAATCAATGAGAAAAATGGGAATTCATGGCTTGACTTGTACAATTCCACACAAAGTTGAAGTGATGAAATATTTAGATGAAATTGATGAAACGGCTAGAAAAATTGGGGCAGTCAACACAGTATTAAATAAAAATGGAAAATTAATTGGTTTTAATACTGATTGGTTGGGGGTGGTTATTCCACTGGAAAAAATCACAACATTATTGGATAAAAAGGTTTTAGTTTTGGGAGCTGGAGGAGCGGCTCGGGCCGTAGTTTTTGGATTACTAAAAAGAGGGTCTAAAGTTTCTATTTTCAATAGAACCAAGCAAAAAGCGATTGACCTGGCAAAAGAATTTAACTGCCAGGAGATTGATTTGAATGTCGAATCTGAAATAAGTAACTTTGACATTATTATTAACACAACTTCGGTTGGAATGAAGCCGTTGGAAAACGAAACGCCAATTTCAACAGAATTTATTCATGGTAGGCAGATTGTTTTTGATACCGTCTATGTTCCTTTTGAGACAAGATTTTTGAAAGAAGCAAAAAAAAGAGGAGCAAAGATTATTAATGGAATTGAGATGCTTTTGTATCAGGGAACGGCACAGTTTGAAATTTATACTGGTCAAAAAGCACCCGAAGAGGCCATGAAAAGGGTTCTATATGAAAAAAATTAAAATTTGTACGCCAGTCATAGGTAAGACTCTAGAAGAATTCCTGGAAAATCTTGAAAAAGTTCAGGCGATTTCTGATATGGTTGAGCTAAGAGTTGATCAGATTAAAAATTTGTCTGATTCTGATTTACAATTAATTAGAAAGAAAACTAAAAAAGAGGCTATTTTTACCAGTCGGAAAAAAGAAATAATTTTGAAAGCTTTAGATTTAGAGTTTGATTATATTGATATTGAACTATCACTAATTTCTAACATAGATTTATCAAAACAAAAGAACAATAAAATAATTTTGTCTTTTCATGACTTTAAAAAAACCCCAAATATTGAAGAGCTAACAATACTAATTGATCGTATGAGAAAATATAATATTGAGGTATTAAAAATTGCCACAACAGTTAATAACGATCAAGATGTCAATGATTTGTTTAAAACACTTTTAAATAAAAAAAACGACGAAAAAATGATTATAGTTGGCATGGGTAAAGAAGGTAAAATAACTAGAGTCTTAGGGCCATTGCTAGGTTCATTTTTAACCTTTGCATCAACCAAATATGGAGAGTCAGCCCAAGGACAAATAAATATTGTGGAATTAAAAAAGATTTATAAATTATTAACATAAATATATGGCAGGGAATACTTTTGGGCAAATATTTAAGGTCACAACATTTGGTGAATCTCATGGAGGCGGAGTTGGTTGTGTGATTGACGGTTGTCCTCCGGGACTTGAAATTTCTGCCGAAGATGTTCAAAAAGATTTAGATCGAAGAAAACCAGGACAAAGTAAAATTACCAGCCCGAGAAAAGAAGAGGATAAAATTGAGATTTTATCGGGTGTTTTTGAGGGAAAAACAACTGGTACACCGATCATGATGATGGCTAAAAATAAAGATACACGTCCAGAAGATTACGAAAAATTAAAAGATGTCTATCGTCCATCTCATGCCGATTTTACTTATGAAAAAAAATATGGTTCCCGTAATTGGCAGGGATCGGGGCGAGCCTCGGCGAGAGAAACTTTAGCGCGGGTGGCGGCTGGCGCAATTGCCAAGAAATTTCTAAAAGAAAAATTGGGAATAGAGTTCTTAGCTTATGTTGAACAAGTGGGAGAAATAAAAACGGAAATTAATTTTATAAAAGTTACGTCTGAACAAATTGAATTAAACATTGTCCGTTGTCCTGATAAAAAGGTCGCTGAAAGGATGATAAAACTAATTGAACAAGTTGGAAAAGATGGGGATTCGATCGGTGGAGTTATTTGTGGGGTAATCAAGAATGCTCCAATAGGTCTAGGTGAACCAGTTTTTGACAAATTGTCAGCCGATCTAGCTAAAGCTATGCTTTCAATTCCAGCTGTCAAAGGGTTTGAGATTGGGTCAGGATTTGAGGGGGTAAAGATGAATGGTAGTCAGCACAACGACTCATTTATGACCGATGAAAGCGGTAAAATCAGAACAAAAACTAATTTTTCTGGTGGAATTCAAGGAGGGATTTCCAATGGAGAAGATATTTATTTCCGAGTTGCTTTTAAACCGGTCTCAACAATTAGAAAAGAACAGGATACAGTTGATAGAAGTGGTCAAAATATAAAACTTGAAGCGACTGGGCGTCATGATTCTTGTGTTTTGCCCCGTGCAGTTCCAATTGTTGAGGCAATGGCGGCCATAACGATCATGGATCATTATTTAAGACACAAGGCGCAAAATTTATAAGTTAATATTAAGAAAAAATAGATTCTGTCACTTGAGACGACTTTTCCCCTGTGAGGCTCTGCGGAATATCTCCGCAATCCGCTTCTCGGGGAACCTTTTCTCTTCATGACACCTATTTTTTATGTCATCCTCGCGAAGGCGGGGATCCAGGCTATAATTACTTTATTATGAAAAACAAACTAGAAGATCTAAGGAAAAGAATCGACAAAATTGATGAGTCGATAATTACTTTATTGGCGCAAAGAATGAAAATAGTAAAAAAAATTGGGCAACTAAAAAAGAAAAATAATATTCCAGCTTTTGATGAATTGCGTTGGCAAAAAATAATCAAATCAAAAAAAGGCTTTGTCAAAAAAATTTGGGAAATAATTCATGACGAGGCATTAAACATTGAACTTGCTTGCGCAAGCAAGAAATCCTTATGAAAACAGTTTCCATTGTTGGGTTTGGTCGCTTTGGAAAAGTTCTTCACCGACTGCTCAAAGACGATTTCAAGATCATAATTTATGACCATCATAATGAAAAAGAAGTTTATCAATCCGAAGTAATTTTTTTTGCTGTGCCAATTTCTACATTTGAATCAGTCATAAAAAAACATAAAAAATATTTTAAAGAAAGTCAATTATTGATTGATGTTTTGTCCGTCAAAATGCACCCAAAAAAGATCTTTGAAAAATATTTGAAGTGCTTGAAAACTCAGGTCCTTTTAACTCATCCGATGTTTGGGCCGGACAGTAGCAAAGACGGTTTTTCCGGCTTACCAATTATTATTGATCAATTTAAAACTAACCAAGAGAATTATCTATTTTGGAAAAATTTCTTTATTAAAAAAGAACTAAAAGTGATTGATATGACAGCCCAGGAACATGATAAGCTAGCAGCAAATACTCAGGGTCTTACCCATTTTATTGGTAGATTATTGGGCGAATTAAAATTCGCCCCTACAGATATTGACTCACTTGGAACTAAAAAACTAAGAGAGGTTATTGAACAGACAGGTAATGACACTTGGCAGTTATTCAACGATCTTCAAAGTTTTAATCCATATACAAAATCAATGAGATTAAAACTTGGGAAGACTTATGATCTCTTATACAATCAACTGTTGCCAAAAAGAGTTAATAAAAACAAAATCATTTTTGGAATTCAAGGTGGAAAAGGAAGCTTTAACGAAGAAGCTTTGTCATTCTGGCAAGCGAAGCGCGCCCAGAATCCTTTCAAAGTGAAATATTTGTATACAACAGAAAAGGTTTTAAAAAATTTACACGAAGGAAACATCGATTATGGTTTGTTTGCCATTCAGAACGCTGTTGGGGGAGTGGTTGAAGAGTCAACTTATGCAATGGCTAGATATAAATTCAAAATAATTAATGAATTTCAAATTGTAATAAGGCATACTTTGATGAAAAGAAAAGATGTTAATTTGAGTAACATTGAAATTGTTATGGCTCATTCGCAAAATTTTCGTCAGTGCAAAAATAGTTTGGAAAAAAAATATCCTAACCTAAGATCAGTGATCGGTCAGGGAGATTTACTTGATACGGCAAGGTGTGCTGAGTCTTTGGCAAAAAATACGATCAATAAAAATACAGCTATATTGGGACCAAAAATATTAGCCGATATATATGATCTAGAGATCATTGAAGAAAACCTACAAGACAATCAAAATAACCTGACAACATTTTTTTTAGTCAGTCGATAAATTTTTAGAAATTTAGTATTATAGATAATTATGAATATTCAGGATAGATTAGGCTTGATTAAGCAGGTTGGGGAAGAGATTATTCAGGAAGAGGAGTTAAAGAAACTTCTTGAGAGTGGGGAAGAGTTGATCGCTTACGACGGATTTGAGCCGTCAGGTCAAATCCATATTGCTCAGGGGATTGTTCGTGCCATAAACGTCAATAAAATGATCAAAGCCGGAGTTAAGTTCCGAATGTGGGTGGCCGATTGGCATGCGATGGCTAATAATAAAATGGGTGGAGACTTGGAAAAAATAAAAATCGTTGGGAAATACTTTATAGAAGTTTGGCGAGCTTCTGGAATGGATCTTTCCAAAGTTGAGTTTATGTGGGCGTCTGATATGGCTAAAAATTCTGATTACTGGAAGTTGGTCGTTCAAGTGGGTAAATCAAATGCTTTAAAACGCTTCATTAGAACGGCTGAGATGATGGGACGGGAAGAATCGTTAGATAAACTAACCGGCGCCCATATTATCTATTCTTGTATGCAGGTGGCTGACATTTTTATGTTGGGAGCCAAAATTACTCAACTGGGAATGGA
>CAYIMI010000019.1:0-9044 GCA_964364445.1 uncultured Gammaproteobacteria bacterium | reverse complement strand
ACAGGGGCGGAGGTGGAAGATGCCCGAGCGATTAGCGAGGGCATGATACGTTTGAAAGTTTGATTGTCTGACAGAATGGCCAGCTGATTGGTTTGAAGTTTGATTGTCTGGTGGTTGGTTGGCTGGTTGGTTGAGTGTCCGGCTGACTGACAGATTGGTTAGCTGGTTTCCCAAACGCCGGAAGTTCCCCAGCTCCCAGACAGACAAAGCCTTACCCCCAACCCCAAGAACCCAAACCATCGGCTCTGATCGTCAGCGCTCCGAGAGTCCCCAGCTCCCACATTTGAAGCTCGTCATGTCGCAAAAACGCAAGCGAAGTGTCGCAATCGTAGAAAGAAAAGCGTCAATTGTTCGGTCTAATTATTTTTGATAAAATAGGTTCTTAGAAAGTTGTATAATCGGACTTTAGAAACTCTTTCCGAAGTATGAGGAATTAGAGTTTCTTAAGTCCACCAAATAACGCTCTTCAAGTCGTCTACAAATAGTAGTGAAAAGACTTGAAGTAAGTTATGGTGGACAAGTTTTATGAAAAATGACTTCCTATGTAATATTTTCTAAAAAATGATATAATGCAGAGCATATGAAACATCCGATGAAAAAAGCGTTAGGTCTTGTCTGCGCAGCACTAATTGGCCTTGCAGGATTGACAGCGGGAATTGGCGAAGGTCTCCATGCTCGACATGAGAAACTAATTGCTCACTTTTACAAAGGTGGTGTTGCGGTAGGGATTGCTTCAGAAAATGTGACTAGTGATTATTTTAAAACTTTTCCGCCTATCTTAGACAAAAGTATCGACTATACAGAAAGTAGAGAATTAAATTATGATACTGGAATTTTACGTTATTTTTCTGGTTATTACTTAAATCTGCCTAATAGAAGTAGAAAATGAAAAAATATTTCTTAAAAAATTCTACTCAATAAAATCTGCTACAATTGATTTGATATGAAATTCTATAATACCTTAACTCGAAAAATTGAAGAATTCAAACCACTAAATCCTCCAAATGTTTCTTTTTATGCCTGTGGCCCGACCGTTTATGACTTTACCCATATCGGCCACATGAGGACTTATACCAATAACGACGTATTAAAACGCGCCCTGACTTATCTTGGTTATAAAGTCAATCATGTCATGAATGTCACCGACGTTGGTCATCTTTCCGGAGACGATGACAGCGGAGAAGATAAGATGGAAAAAGGGGCAAAGAAATATGGGAAAACTGTTTGGGATGTAGGCAAATTTTATACAGAATTTTTTTTCAAAACTACCGATGCTTTAAACATAATTAGACCTGATGTTACCTGTAAAGCTACTGAGCATGTTGAAGAAATGATTCAATTAATCAATAGATTAAAACAAAATGGATTTATTTATGAAACGACAGAGGCTGTTTACTTTGACGTAATTAAATTTAAAAATTATGGAAAATTATCTGGGCAAAAATTAGAAGAAAAGATACAGGCGGTTAGGGAAGAGGTCAATGTTGATCCAGAAAAAAAATATCCTGCTGATTTTGCTTTGTGGTTTAAAAGAGTGGGACGTTTTGCTGATCATACAATGCACTGGCCATCACCTTGGGGTGAAGGATTCCCAGGATGGCACATAGAATGCTCTGCAATGAGCATGAAATATTTAGGTGAAACAATCGATATTCACTCGGGGGGAATTGATCATGTGCCGGTTCATCATGAGAATGAAATTGCTCAGTCAGAGGCGGCCACTGGAAAACCATTTGTTAAATATTGGTTTCACAATAATTTTTTGACTGTTGATGGACAAAAAATGAGTAAGTCTTTAGGTAACTTTTATACGCTTGATGATATAGAAAAAAATAAAATTAATCCTATTTCTCTTCGACTTTTATTTTTACAATCTCACTATCGTCAGCCACTTAATTTTACCTGGCAGTCAGCTCGAGCCAGCCAAGAAGCTTTTAATAGATTGAAAGAAATCTCTTTAAACTTAAAGCCTCAAAACAACCTAACAAATTTAAAATCCCCAAAAGCACTTTCCTTTCAAAAACAATTTGTTGAAGCAATTTCAAACGATCTACAAACTCCACAAGCTGTAGCCGTCATGTGGGATATGATTAAATCCGATATAGCAAATGATGAAAAATATTATTTGTTGACGGACTTTGATAAAGTATTTGGTTTGAACTTAAACAGTATCACTGAAGAAAAAATAGACAAAAACATAATCATATTAGCAGAGAGAAGGCTTGAAGCTAGGAAAAAAAGAGATTTTGATGCTTCCGATCGATTAAGAATTAAAATAGAAAAAGCTGGATTCAAGATAGAGGATAAGGGCGAAACCTACACTGTCAAAAAGATTTAACCCTTTTATATATCCTTATAACCGGGTGATCGAACACCGTCCAAGTCTCTTCCGCTTGTTCATCATTTAATCCCGAAGAAAACTCCGCTATTTTTTTAAACCCTAACTTTCCTGAAAATAAATCTTCGTAATATTTATTTAAAAGAGGATATTTTTCTTTTGAATGATTTATAAAAATTCTCCTAGATGGAACAAAGATATAATCTGCTTTTTTTATATGTTCTTTTAGCTCCTGTTGTAATTGACCATTGACATCCAAATCATAAAAATTGAAAGAAATTACAGAATAATTATTCGATTGTTCTATTGTTCCATTGCTAAAAGGAATATCAACAACGTTTGCTGTTTCTGAAAGGATATATGAGTTATTAGGAATATTCTTATAGATCCAATCTGAAGCCTGAAAACGAATATCAGGAGTTTGATAAACGGAAAGATACGCTATACCGGGTAAAATTGCGATTATAACAATTATAATTGTTATAAAATTTATGATCTTTATTCTCAATAAAAATAAAGCGGCAAAGATTGTAATTAAAGGCAATATGGGTGCCATAAACCGACTCCACTTAGCATAAATCATCGCACTAGGAATAAAGTAAATTAAAAATGCAAAGCGAAGTAAATTAATTTTTTTGTCTTTCCAACTTAGCATCAAAAAACCCAAGCTTCCTAAAATAAATACAGGCCAACCTAAGACATAAGGAAAAACTTTTGTGAACTGAAAATAAAACGGCTCAGTATTAAAAAATTGTCTTGTGTAAAAAACCAAGGATTTTCCGAGAGCTACTTCCGACTCATAATTTATTGAGCTAATAAAATCTTTAAAATTTAAAAAATTATGAGGAGAAAATAGTGCCACAAAAATTATTGTTAAAATTCCAAATTTTATTAGATTTTTATATCTATCCCACGATCGTAGACTAGATAATATGGTAATTAGTGGAACAGCAATAAATGTCATTGAAGAAACTTTCGTAGCTACTGCCAACCCTGAAACTAAAGCCATCCATACAACTGACGCAGTTGTATGGCGTTCTAATATTTGCATTGATAAATAGACAATCAAACTATAAAGAAGCATAAGCAAAGATTCTGTTGTGCCAAAGTGCGCAAACTGTATTGCGTAGGGAGAGAAAATAATTAATAGACAGGAGACAAAAGATAGAAGATAAGATTCTTTTTTTGTTACAAATTTTATAATTTTTATAATAATTATTGCATTTAATATTGATGCCACTGCTGATATTATTCTTAAACTGATAGTTGCTTCTTGAAAATCGATCGGTGTTCCTAATCTCATATTAAAAAACTTTAATGCTAAGGCAACTAAATAGCCTAAATAAAGCGGGAGCTGTCCGTAGGCAAAAAAGTGAGGGTTAAAACATTCCACCAGTTGGCTGATTGGAACTTTGCAACTTAACTGTTGTATGGCATTGGCCATGTTGCGCTCATCCGGATGCATAGGATAGGGAAGACCCCAACCTAGATTAATAAATCTGGAATAAACCAATAAACCAATTATCAATAACCAAATAATAATAACCAAAATAACTTTACCGTTGATTTTTACCATATTTGTTAGTATTATATTACAGATAAATATATGAAATATGAAATAACTTTTTTAACAAAAGAAGAAGCTGAGCTAAAAAATATTAAGGAGCTTATAGAATCTTACAAAGGTAAAGTTACCAAAGAAGAAAAATGGGGAGAAAAGACTTTAGCCTATTCTATAAAGAAAAATTTTACTGCCCTATTTTTTAATTTACAATTTGAAGTAGATAAGAAAAGTATCTTAGAATTAAAAAATAAACTTAATTTAAACGAAAAAATCTTAAGGTATTTGTTATTAGTCAGAGAGTAATAATATGGCGAGCCGATCGTTGAATCGAATAGTTTTAATTGGTAATTTAACTCGAGATCCAGAATTAAAATATACACCAGCAGGAACAGCGGTTTGTACTTTTAGTATTGCTACAAACAGAAGTTGGACCTCAAGTGACGGTCAGGCAAAAGAAGAAGTTCAGTATCATCGAGTAGTTGCTTGGCAAAAGTTGGCCGAACTATGCGGAAAGCTTTTAAATAAAGGTCGAAAAGTATTTGCAGAAGGACGAATGACATATAGAACTTTTACCGGAAAAGATGGTATCTTGAGGACAATTGCAGAAATTGTCCTTGATGATTTTATCGTTTTTGGCGAAGGAAGAAAGATGACGGAAACCGTTGAAACAGATAAAAAAGTTGAGACAATTTCTGTATCAGAAGAAGCTAAGCCAGAACCGTCTAAAGAAGAAACTGTTAATCCTGACGATATTCCGTTTTAAAAATTTAGAATTATTATATGAATAAATGTTTTTTTTGTCAGTTTAAGGCAAACCCAAGTTATAAAGAGGTCGATAATTTACAAAAATTTATAACTCCAAGAAAAAAAATTTTGAATCGAGAAAAGACTAATGTTTGTGCTAAACATCAAAGAATTTTAACCAAAGAGTTAAAATATGCCCGCTATTTAGCCCTTATTCCTTACGTATCATATCAGGGTTTGCGTTGAACATTTTTTCTTCATATAATGAATTATTATGCTTATAATCATTCCTATTTCTGTATCTGATCATTGTTTATTAAAAGAAGACCAAGACGTAGATTTTGAAACGCCATTTTTACAAAAAAAGGTTGAGGAAGAAATAAATATTTCTATTGCTAAAAATTTAAATGTATCTCCACAAAAAATTTTTCATTATTTAAAAAAATTTGTTGGGGAGATAGTAGAAAAAGGTGAAACAATAGCTATTAATAAAGGAATATTTACTACAAAAAAAATTGTTTCTAAATATTCGGGTTTAATTAAAGAGATAAATCATTCTGATGGTTCAATAACAATACTTAGCAAGACGGAGACCGAAGATACAATCAATTCATATTTCAAAGGAAAGGTTGACAAGATTAAAAAAAATGAACTGTTAATTGAAGTAAGTAAAGGAGAAGAGTTTCCTGGAAAAAATATTAATCAAAATTTTGGTGGTAAAACATTTTATTCAGATGAGAATTTAGATCTCAACTCAGAAAATATTTTTAATAGTATTGTTGTTTGTGAAAATATAACTTCATACTATAAGGCAAAGGCAGAAGCACTTGGTTGCCGAGGTTTTTTGAGTTTATCTAAATTAGCTGAAGATTCAGGAATTCCTTCTGCTCAATTGAAAAATATTAACGATTATAAAAAAATTGTTAAAACAAAATTTGCCTATTGCACTATACTTAGCAACTCTAGTACTATTTATTTTTACGAATGAAAAATAATAAACTAACAAACGTTCTTTTAATATTGTCTTTTATAGTTCTTATCTTTGGTAGTGGCTATAAAATTGGTGAATACAAGAGTCGCTTCTCTTCGCTACGCCCTATGAACTACGCCCTACAACCTAACATAAACTTTGATCTTTTTTGGGAAACTTGGAATAAGTTGCAGGAAAGGTATGTTGATCAGAAAAAAATCGATCCTAAAAAATTATATATGGGAGCTATTAAAGGTATGGTTGCATCCCTAGAAGATCCATACACGTTTTTTTTAACTCCTGATGAAAATAAACAAACTAAAGATGATTTAAGTGGTAAATTTGAAGGAATTGGCGCACAACTTGGCCTAAAAGATAATAGAATTATAATTATTGCGCCACTAAAAAAATCACCAGCTGAGACAGCTGGAGTAAAACCAGGGGATTATATTAATAAAGTTGATGGTGTTTCTACAAATAAATGGACACTCTCTCAGGCTGTTTCTAAAATTAGAGGTCCAAAAAATACCAAAGTTAAATTAACTATTGAGAGAAACAGCAAAGAAATTGACATTACCATCGTTCGACAACAAATTATCGTTGCCTCAGTTGAACTTACCTACGAAAAAAAAATTGCCGTTCTTAAAATAAATCAATTTGGTGATAACACAAACGATGAATGGAATAAGGCAGTTCAAGATGTTAGTAACAAGTGGTCAAATAAACAAGTTACCGGTTTAGTCTTAGACTTAAGAGATAATCCTGGCGGATATTTGGACAGCTCTGTTTATCTTGCGTCAGAGTTTCTACCTTTAGGAAAATTGGTTGTCAAACAAGAAGCAACTTTGTATGGAAATAAAGAATATCGAGTTTCAAGAATTGGTGTCTTGAAAGAAATTCCTGTAGTTGTATTAATCAACAAAGGCTCTGCATCTGCTTCAGAAATTTTGGCCGGAGCCCTTCGGGATCATAATAGAGCACAGCTTGTTGGTGAAAAAAGTTTTGGAAAAGGATCTGTCCAGGAAGCTCTTGACCTTAAAGAAGGAGCCGGATTACATGTCACAGTTGCTAAATGGGTTCTGCCAAACGGTGATTGGATAAACGGCAAAGGGATTGATCCAAAGATTAATGTTGTAAATGAAATCAAGGAAGGAAATACTCTTACTAAAGAAGTTGATAAACAGCTGAACAAAGCAATTGAGCTTTTGACAAAATAATTACTATGAAAAAACTTTTGTTAATTTTGTTAGTAATCGCTATCCTATTGTTTGTTCTTAAAGACCTATATAAATCCTCAGAAAAAATACAAACAAACACGATTACTCCAACTATAGCTTCCCCAACTACTAATCGGCCAATCATTGGCATTCATTACAAAATGATTGATAAACAAACGGCCCTTCAAAACAATCTTATTGAAGGAGCTTATGTTACTCAAGTTATTAAGGGATCTCCGGCCGAAAAAGCCAAACTTCAAGAAGAAGATATTATTATTGAGATTGATGGTCGAATAACTGCTAACCTTGACGAACAGTCTCTTTATAATCTAATTATAACCTTAAAACCAGGATCACAAGTAAATTTAAAAGTCTGGAGAAATAAGGAAATTAAAACTATTTATGTTATAATCTAGCTATGAAAATAAATGCTTTGAAAAATTCCCATCATCATCCTGCTTTCTGCGGGAGATGATTTTGTTGTAGAAAACGACAATCGACCCGCTGTAAGGCGGGTTTTTTTATTATTATAAATTTTGTATAATCTAAACTATGAGCACTCAAATTAAGGTTCAAAAATTAGCAGGTTTCAGAGATTACTTTGCCGAAGATGTTAAGGTTCGAGAATACGTCATTAATATTTTTAAAAAAGTATTTGAGAAGTATGGTTATGAGCCACTGGAAACCCCAGCTCTTGAAAACAGCAATATTTTTGTTGGCGAATTGGGTGATGAAGCGGAAAAACTATTTTATCGATTTAAAGATCAAGGCGGACGAGATATCATGCTTAAATACGATGTTATGACGCCAATGTGTCGAACCGTTGCTGAAAATATAAATAATATTGTCTTTCCATATAAAAGGTATCAGATACAAAACGTTTGGAGAAGTGAAAAACCTCAAAAAGGCAGATTTAGAGAATTTACTCAATGTGACGCAGATACAATAGGTAGTAGTTCAGTCATCTGTGACGCTGAATTTATTCAAATGGGTATCGAAGCTTTGATAAACATCGGGTTCAAAGAATTTCGGGCCAATATAAATAACCGAAAATTATTGAGCGGAATTATTCAATTTGCTGGAGCCTCCGAAAAAGAATTTATTCCTATATGTATCTCTATTGATAAATTACCCAAAATTGGTAGGGAAATGGTTAAAAAAGAGTTGATTGAGAAAAGAAAAATTAGTCCAGAAATATCAGATAAGATTTTGGATGTTATCACTTTAACTGGTAAAACTGAAGAATTATTAACTAAGCTAAAAAAACAACTTGTTAATGTTCCTATAGCTATGGAAGCAATCAATGAACTTGAAATTATCTTTGATTATTTTAAAACCATTAAGTTAGATAAAAAATTTTATCGATTTACCCCATTTATTGCCCGAGGTTTGGCTTATTATACTGGCCCTGTCTGGGAATTTGAAATATTAGAAGGGGACGTTGGATCTGTTGCCGGTTGCGGTCGTTACGATAATATCATTGGTAAATTTATTGGGAAGGAAGTAGCGGCAACAGGTGGGTCGTTTGGAATTGAAAGATTGGTTGAAGTTATCAAATCTAGGAAAATGATAAATATTTCTTCAACTATTGCAAAAGCCTTGGTAACAATTTTTGATAAAAGTCTTTTTAATAATTCTCTGATTATTGCTGACCAGTTAAGGAAAAATAATATTTCTACAATACTTTATCCCGTTCCAACAGAAAAGTTAGATAAACAACTTAAGTATGCGAACAAAAAAAATATTCCCTATGTAATCATTATTGGGCCGGAAGAGGTTGAGAAGAAAATCGTGGTACTTAAGAATATGAAATCTGGAGAACAGTTTAAATTGAGCATTGATGAGTTAGTTAAACAATTAAATAGTTAGACTGTTGTCATCCCCTCGTAGGAGGGGATCCAGTCTATAATTGCCTTTTTATGAAGTGATTTTAGTCTGGATTCCCGTCTTCACGGGAATGACAGATTTTGTTTATTTAAATAATTATTATGCAAATCAACCCTAACGTTGCCATTATCGAAGCTCTTCCAGGAGTCGGAGGAGACGAATCCAAGCTCTGGATGGAGGAATTACTTGCGTCTTACTTACTCTTTGCTCAAAAAAAAGGATTCAAATATTCTAATTTGGACGAAAAGACAATTAAAATTAATGGCCCAGAAGCTTTTAATTTATTTAAAAATGAAACCGGTGTTCATCGGGTACAACGGATTC
>CAYIMI010000018.1:0-9269 GCA_964364445.1 uncultured Gammaproteobacteria bacterium | reverse complement strand
TTTATTATTGATGTCCTAAAAATGAAATTTCGTCTCTTTTTCGTTGCGCTTCTGCTCGATTAAAATTTCGGGTCGCCCTTCTCGCTCTAATACCATTAATGAATGAGGTAAAACCCAGATAACCAATTCCTACTACTTCAATACCTTTACAGGTATTTGAGGTTAATATATCTGTCATTACCTGAGCATCATGAGACATTAAAGGTTTGAAAAGTGGAACGATAAAACTTAGAATGAGAGGAATTGAGCTTAATTGAAAAAAAAGCCGAGATCGATCAAACTTTAGATTTGCTTCAGCTGGAGCATTAATTGGATCAGGAGCACCTTTAGGCCGGTTTCCCCATCGATCATATCCTTTCATAATATTTTAGAGCATTATAACAGAATCAAATGGATGTTTATAGAATTTTCAAAATTTGACTTACAAAGATTGTTATGACACAATGAAAGAATATGGATCCAGGACCAGTTGGTGAACCAAAAAGAAAAGAAAGACTGCCGCCTACAAAAGCGGAAACGAATGCTGTAATTGCAAGCGAATTTGAAGGAAAAAAATCTATTTTTTTTAAACCTGAAGAATTAGATGCTATTACCAATAGTTCATTAGTAGATAAACCATTAGGAGAATTTATTTCGCCAGTACAATTAGCTTTAGAGCTAATAAAAGAAAGACAAAAAGCTTTAGAGATAATAAAAAAACGGAAAAAGGGTTAGTCTTTGTTATAATAGGAGCATCATGATAAAAGACAAGGATGGGAAAACTTTAACTACTAGTGAGGTTTTTGGAAAAGTCATCAACAGGATAAAAAATATTTGGCTGGAACTTTGTGTTTATAAACTTCATTTGACCGGTTGTATTCCTTCCCACACTTACAGGAAATTAATTTATAGAATTGCTGGAATAAAGATTGGCAAAGGTTCGACCATTCACATGAAAGCCAGATTTTATGATCCAAGAAATATTTCCATCGGTGAGGACTCAATAATTGGTGAAGGAGTCGTCCTTGATGGAAGAGATAAATTATCGATCGGCAGTCATGTTGATATCGCCACAGAGGTAATGATCTACAATAGTCAGCATGACGTCAATCAAGAAAATTTTTCTGCCGAAAATGCACCTGTAAAAATTGAAGACTACGTTTTTATTGGCCCACGGGTAATTATTTTAGCTGGTGTGACCGTTGGTAGAGGAGCGGTCATTGGGGCCGGCGCCGTAGTTACCAAAGACGTTCCGCCCTATGCAATCGTCGGCGGAGTTCCTGCCAAAATAATTGGAGAAAGACGAAATAAAGACCTTCATTATAAACTTGGAAGAGCAAGGCTGTTCAGGTGAACAGAATACTACCAATGAATGATTAAATAATAAAATAAACAAACAAAGAAATAAATGTTTGAATAATTTAATGTATAAATTAAATTATTTATTTTATTAACTCAGCTTTTTTAGTTCTAATTCCATCAATCGCAATAGAATTTAATAAATCTAGTTTAGTAGCAGTTCCTATCAATTTTGTAGTCGTTGAATAATTATTATCTCGTCTTAGATTGTTCATTAAAGTTGCAATAGAACCATGTGTCTTATTTAATTCATCTGCAACTGCTTTCCCCCCCCGACCTTGTGATATAAGTAACAATGCTTTTAATTGAGATATGGTTGCAGTAAAGAAAGGCTCTTCCACTGTAATTCTACCTTTTGAGTCTATGAAACACTTTTTCCCACGCAATTGCATTGTTTCTACTTCCATAAGCTTTCAATGTTATCATAACTATAGGTTATTTCCCACTGTTAAGAGAGAAAACACACTTAGAGAATGTCTACACTTATAGAAGTGGTTTATTAGGTGATTTTAGCTTGGATTCCCGCCGGAGCCTGTCCTCGAATGGGGACGGGAATGACACTCAATCACCCGTTCCGACTAGGTAGACCGCGGCCCAGGGGCGGAAGTTGGAAAAGAATTTTTCATCAATTGTCAATTTATCTTCTTTATATACTTTGTAAGTAAAAAAAGCTTTGGCTCCACCGGCGGCAAAATCAACCTGTTTAATTACTCCTTTTTTTAGAGTGGCATCGTCTTGATATTTTGGAGGCAGGGGCGGGACGACGTCATAGACAGTGGCTTTAGAAATATCAACCCGACGACTATCTTTTTTTCCGTAAAATCTAAAATACAAAAGATTATTTTCCTTATCAATCTCTGTTTCAATTAAAATATATCCTGGGGTATCATTTTTTATCTTCAGATCAATATTTGGGGCGTAGATGGTTGCGTCAAATCCTGGTTGAGAATCATTTTCATAATAACCAACGCGGTAAGCATGAGCATTACGTTCTACAATTGGCAGTCCAGCATTTAAGGCGGCTCTAAATAAAGTTGTTGACACCTGGCAGACTCCACCGCCGTCGCCAAGAACAGTTTTTCCCTCTTTGATAATATAAGCGGGCTGGTATCCGGTAAGAGAGGAAATATCACCAACCGCCTCCACAAAGGAAAACTCTTTTCCTTTGGGAATAAGGACACCATTAAATTTTGAAGCGGCCAAGGTCAGATTATGAACTCGCTGGGGGATTGAATGAGTATAGTCAGACTTACCCTCAGCAATAAACTCTTCTATTCCATACTCATTAATATCAGATAGTTTTATTTCCGGTTTAATAACTTCAGAATTTAAAACAACCTTTTTATTTGTAACCTCCGTTTTTAAACTGTTGACGACTTTATCAAAATCCGGTAAAAATTGATTGGTCAAGATTTTTAGGCCATTAGACTCTTTCCTAAATTCAACCACCTTTCCATTTTCAAACTTAAACAGAGCGTTTTTCGCAGGGAAATTATATTTGTCTTCTGATAAAGATATAAAATCCTTAAGCTCGCTGTTATCATACTCAATTAGGCTTTCAAAATAATATTTTTTTAAATTAAAAATAGTCAAAAACTTTTGTAAATAACGAGATGGTAAATTGCTAGATCGTCCTATCAAAAAAGCCCTTTCGGCAATTGTTTTTCCATCATATTTGAGTCCAATAATTTGAGCGGAAAAAGTAGCTACCGGCTCGTTAACAAAATAAGCGGTTATCGAAGAATTTTTTAGTTTGGAAGACTTTTTATTATAAAAATCAACTATTTCATCCTTGCTTTTTAGACCAAAATTTTGTTTATCTAAGTAGACATTGGGGTAGATCTTATTACCAATATTTTTTTCCTGACGATAAAAAACAAAGATTGTTGACCCGAAAGCAATTAAACCAAAAAGTGCCAGCAAAATTAATAAAAAATTACCTCTATAATTTCTAATATTTGATATCATGATAGTATGGATGATGATAAAGTAATCAGCGAAGAAAATCAACCTATGGTTGAAGAAGCGCCTCAGGAGATGACAACTCCCAACGTGGAGTTGCCGCCGCCAGACGACTCATCGCCACCAGTCTACCAAGAGAACAATAAACAATATATATTTATAGCTGGGGGTGCAATCCTATTTTTAATTTTATTGGTCGTAGTAGTTCGGGCAATTTTTTTTAATAAACCAAATAACAAACCGGTCAGTTTGATTTACTGGGGTTTATGGGAAGAAAGTCAGGTGATGGAGCCATTAATAGCCGCCTATCAACAAAAAAATCCAAACGTAAAGATAAGTTACCAAAAAATGAACCCACAAAGTTACCGGGAAAAGTTGGTTAGTCGGAGTAAGACCGGAAGTACAAATCAGGGAACGATTGAAAAACCAGATATTTTTAGGTTTCACAATACGTGGTTACCGGAAATAAAAGATATTGTTGCACCCCTCCCTCCGACTGTTATGAGTGGTGATGAATTTGATAAAACTTTTTATCCAATTCATAAAAAAGATCTTAAGGTGGGTAATTATTATTATGGATTACCTCTTGAGATTGACGGATTGGTGTTAGTTTATAATGAAAGTCTTTTTAAGAAAGCTGGGATCGCTACTGTTCCGACCACTTGGGATGACATTGCAAAAATAGTTCCGAAATTAACTGTAAAAGATCAATCGGGTAAGCTGATTACTTCTGGAATTGCATTGGGGACTACCGGTAACGTTGACCATTTTTCCGATATTTTTGGACTACTTTTATTACAAAATGGAGGGCAATTGAATAAACTAGACCAAGATGAAGCAGCTGGAGCTTTAGAAAGTTATCGAAAATTTAGTGAACCCCCACAAGGATATTGGACAGAGGAAATGGCCAATTCAACGACGGCTTTTATACAAGAAAAAGTGGCTATTATTATTGTTCCCTCTTGGGAGATTCTTACGATTAAATCAGCCAATCCAGACATAGAAATGAAGGTTGTTCCGGTTCCCGTTGTTCCAGGGACATCTCTAATATCAGTCGCTTCTTATTGGGTCGAAGGAGTATCAAGATTTAGCAATAATCAATTAGAGGCTTGGAAATTTTTGAGATTTTTGACCGAGAAAGAAAATATGACTAAACTATACGAAATTGAAAGTAAAATTAAACCATTTGGAGAGCCATATTCTCGAGTTGATTTAGCTCCGCTTTTAATTCAAGATCCATATCTTGGAGCCGTGATGAAGCAGGCAAATAACTTTGTTTCATTACCGCTAATTTCTAGAACTATGGATAATGGTCTAAATGATGAGATAATAAAATATATGGAAAATGCCATCAATAGTACGATTTTAGGGGTTTCCTATAAAGAAGCACTGGTAGGGGCTAAAAAAGGAATTGATCAAGTTTTTACGAAATATAATATTAGTAATTAATTAAAGCTCGATACCGTTCGGGAGGTATCTTTGCTTTTAATAAACATATGAAGATACCTTTTTTTTCAAGTAAAAAACAAAAAGAATATTATTTGGGTATCTTTTTAAAAGAAAATCAGGGGATAGTGATGATTTTTTTAAATGAAAATGGCCAATTAGAGTTGGTTGATCGTGAAAAGTTTAACTATACTAATGGCTGGGAAAATTTAACTAATGACGTTGATGAAGCGCTATATAAATTAGAAAAAAATATAGAAGTAGAGATAAAAAAAACAATCATATTTGTTTATTCACATCTAGTTGACGAAAAAATAGGTGACATTAAACCTGTTTATTTACAAAAAATTAAGCAATTAATTAAGGCTTTAGATCTTAAGCCAATGGGTTATATTGAGTGTTTTGAGGCAATGAGTTTTTATCTGCAAAAAGAAGATAAGACTTCTTTAACGGCAATATTAATAGAAATAGATAAAACCCAAGTTGGCATCTTCACCTATAAAGGGGGAAAGATTGAATCGAAAAGCATCTTAGGCAGGACAGACAATATTATTGCCGATCTAACAGAAGGCTTTGGAGAAATAAAGAAAAAATCAAATATTTTACCAGCCCGTATTATCTTGTATGATTCAGGGGATCTTGATGAGACGGCAACCAAAATATTAAGCCATCGTTGGAGTAGTGATTTTTTTATTCAAATTCCCAAAGTAGACATATTGTCAGAAGATGAAGTAATAAACGGATTGATGAATATTTTTGGTGAGCAGATAAAAAATGAAATGCCAATAAAAAAAGAGGAAAATCAAGCGACGGAAAATTTTGGCTTCATGATAAATGAAGATATTGGAGAGAAAGAAATATATCAGAACAAAAGTATCTTGCCAAAAACAAATTGGGTAAACAAGTTTAAAAAAATTAGAGATAATTTTAAAATTAATTTTTCGGGAAAGTTATTTATGATCGCTGGTATTTTAATAATTGCTTTGGGACTATTTGTTAACGAATATTTTTTTCACAAAGCCCTTTTAACTGTTTACTTACCAACTCAAGTTTTGGAAAAAAATACCAAGCTAGATATTGATTATCGACTAGCCAGTGCTTCAGCAGATTTCTCCGAAACTATAAATACGACCGGTAAACAAGAAGTTGGTAATAAGGCACGGGGACAGGTAACTATTTATAATAGTAATTTATCTTCAGCGGAAACTCTTAGTAAAGGAACATCGATTAATTCTCCAAATAATTTGAAGTATATCCTCGAAAGTGAAGTAAAGGTGGCCTCGGCTACAGGAGACGCTTCTTCTTCTCAACCATCAACAGTCAAGGTATCGGTGGTCGCTGCAGAAATTGGTGAGGGATATAATTTAGCGGCAAGCACAAAATTTTCCATAGAAGGAAAATCTAATAATTTATTGGCTAAAAATGATTCGGCTTTTTCCGGTGGCAGTAAAAAACAAATTCAAACCGTTTCTAAAAAAGATCAGGAAGATTTGAAAGCATCCATTGTCAGTAAAGCAAAGAAACAAATACCCTCTATAAAAATATTACCTGATGAAGCAATCGCTTCTTCTTTATCAACTACAGACTTTAATAAAACAATTTTTTCTAAAGAAATCGGTGAGGAAAGTAATAAATTGACTCTTCAAGCAACAGTTGATACAACTCAATATTTATATAATAAAAAATTATTTATTGATAAGATTTTGGTTCTACTTAGGCCGGAAGTTGATAGTGGTTATAAACTAGAAAAAGAAAATATTTCTTATACTGTGAATAAAATTAGTAAAGATGATCAGAATTTGAAAGTTGATACGAAGATCAAAGCAAAAGCAGTGATCAAAATATCTGATGATGAAATTAAAAAAAGCCTTCTTGGTAAAAATCAATCAGCGATTAAGGAAATTTTAAAAAGTCAATATAAAATTGATGGTTATAACTTGGATATTAGTGAACCTCTACCAATCTTTAAAAATTACCTGCCTTTTTTCTTAAAAAATATTATTTTGAAGAATTCCAGTCTATAAGTATGGCACTCCATGTTTATCTTAAAAAAAAACAGTATACGGCAAGGAAAAAGACAGTTAACTTTTTCTCCTACATTTTTTTAATAGCTGGTGCCATGCTTTTATTTTGGTCTTTCTATCCTATCGTATCTTTCACAATTTATTCTAATTTATTTTTGAAAAATAATATTAATATGCCGATTTCAGATGACGACGTGCCTTCATCTTTAAAGGAAGCGAATTCCGTATTAGGAACATTTAATATTTTTTCTAATAATCTTAGAGACTATACTCAGGCAAGTATTTGGTTTCCTGCATCTCCTCAATTGAATCAACTGTCACAGTTGACCGTTAAAGAATATACTTTATCGATTCCTAAGCTCAATATTAAGAAAGCCCGGGTAATAGTTGGAGGTGAAGATCTAGCAAAAAGTTTAGTTCATTATCTACCTCAATCGCTGCCTGGAGAATATGGAAATGTAGCCATTTTTGGTCATTCGACTCTACCACAACTGTATAATCCCAAGGACTATAAAACAATTTTTACCTATCTTTCGTCTCTAGAGAAGGGAGATAAAATATATGTAAACGTTGGTGAATTTGAATATCAGTATGAAGTGACAACTCTATTCATAGTAAAACCAAAAGATATATCCGTCTTAGAACAAAAAAAGGATGATTCTTATTTAACTTTAATTACCTGCGAACCTCCTGGTACTTGGTTAGAAAGATTGGTAGTAACTGCTAAACTTACAAAAATATAGAGGATATATATGGTTGAATAAACCTATAATATATGCTAAAATTCACTTCATGAAAACAGGCTGGATGAGACTATATCAACTCGCAAATTTATTTATCTATATTGGTGAGTTTGTAAAAAAATTAATTATATATCCAATATTATTTATTGGTAATTTATTAATAAAATTTATTGCGTTAATTTACATTGAAATTAAAAAAGTAAAGTTTAAGCCTATTAAACTTCCAGCATTAAAGTTACCAACAATAAAATTGCCAATACTGAAGCTTCCTTCATATAAGCTACCGAAAATAAAACTTAATAAAAATTTAATTTCAGAAAAAATTAAATACTTCTTTCTTGGCTGTTTTATTACCTTAATAATCGTTTCTATTTTTCAATCATTTTATTTTATAAAAGCATTACCATCGCCTTACAATATTGGAAAAACCAACTATCCTTTGTCAACTCATATTTATGATAGAAATGACACACTCCTTTATGAAATTTACCGTGAACAAAATAGAACTCCGGTTCACTTAAAAGAATTACCTGCATATGTAGTTCAAGCAACGATTGCCATCGAGGATAAAGATTTTTATCGACATCAAGGAGTGGCAATTTTTTCAGGAATAATAAGAGCAACTAAGGAAATTGTTATTAATAAAAATTTACAGGGAGGATCAACAATTACTCAACAACTTGTTAAAACAGCCCTACTTACTCCTGAGCGGACAATAACAAGAAAAATCAAAGAGGTAATACTAGCTTTATGGACGGAAAAGATTTATAGTAAGGATCAGATCCTGGAAATGTATTTAAATCAAGTTCCTTACGGCGGATCTTCTTACGGAATAGAAGAGGCATCCAAGACATATTTTGGAAAAAACGCTAAAGATTTAACAATAGAGGAAGCCGCCTTATTAGCTGGTTTACCACAAGCCCCATCTTTATATTCCCCTTATATAAATCCTAATGCAGCTACAAAAAGAAGGAACGATGTTTTAAATTCAATGAAAAATCTAGGTTATATTAATCAAGAATTAAAAGTCAAAAGTCAAGATTCTAAAATTGAAGTGCTTCCACCAAAAACGTTGATTCAAGCTCCTCACTTTGTATTTTATACTAAAAATAAATTAGAAAATTATTATGGCATAAAAACTGTAGAAGAAGGTGGTTTAAAAGTAAAAACAACTTTAGATTATAAAATACAGCAAGAAGCGGAAAAAATTCTTAAAGAAGAGCTGGAAAAAATTAATTATTTGAATGTTACCAATGGGGCAATTTTAGTTACTCGGCCTTCAACGGGTGAGATACTGGCAATGGTTGGCTCAGTTGATTATTTTAATCAACCATTTGGTGCTTTTAATGTTACAACTGCCTTACGTCAACCAGGAAGTTCAATTAAACCAATTATGTATTCACTAGCTTTACAAAAAGGGTATACGGCCGCATCAATCCTTGACGATTCTCCAATTGTTTTTAACATCGCAGGATCAGAATCATATCGACCTGTTAATTACGATAATAAATCTCATGGTAGGGTACCTTTGCGTTATGCACTAGCCAACTCTTACAATATTACTGCCGTTAGAACTTTAAATAATCTTGGCGTAGAAAATTTTATTGATTTTGCTACAAAAATGGGGATTAGCACATGGAATGATAAGTCACGCTATGGATTATCACTAACTTTAGGTGGTGGAGAAGTAACCATGGTTGATATGGCCGAAGCTTTTGGAGTACTGGCTAACCAGGGATATAAAATGCCAATTAAT
>CAYIMI010000017.1:0-11094 GCA_964364445.1 uncultured Gammaproteobacteria bacterium | reverse complement strand
TCCCATAAATCCTGCATTCATTAATCCAACAGCAAAGAGAGTAGCAGCTACTTTACCGGCAAACGGTTCAATCGCCCAAGAGGCTTGTGCTCCGTCAATCAAGGTAATCTTGTTGACAAAAAGTGTAGCGGCCGTGGCTACGATCATAAAAAAGGAAAAAAAATCAGTCATAAAAGCTCCCCAATATGCCTCAATCTGGGAAAATTTTAATTTTGTCGAACTTATTTTTTTGTCAAGACCGAAACTGCTGATAAAAAACTGGCCCCACGGAGTGATAGTTGTACCCAAGACTCCAAGACCGATGATAATATAATTTCTCCAATACTCGGCAGTAAAATCAATCCCTTGCGGCCAGGCCAAATTTTTGAATGCCATACCCCAATCCGGATTTGATTTAAAAGCAGAAAAAACATAAGCTAAATAAAAAAGCGAGGCAAAGAGCATGATATTTTGAGTCAGCTTGTAGTTGCCTTTTATGACAAATAAAAAAATTAAAACAATCACAAAAATTGTCAAAGGAATTGCAGGAAGATTGAGAATTGAAGCAGTTGTTTTAAACGCAGCCATATTGACAACAATCACTCCCATATTGGCAATAAGTAAGGCGGAAAAAATGAGGATAGACACACCTACCCCATGAAATTCCCTGATTAAATCACCCAATCCCTTACGGGTAACCATACTGACTCGTATTCCCATTTCTTGAGTAATCGCCAGTAATATTGTCACCCAAAAGAGAACAAAAAGAATCGGGTAACCAAGCTTAGATCCTGCGATTGCATAAGTTGCAACTCCAGCCGCATCGTTATCAGCCATGGCTGTGATGGTTGCTGGTCCAAAAATACTTAAAAAGATTAAAAACTTTATCCTATTTCTTTTATAAATATTTATTATTTTTTCCATTGTGCGGTCTATAATTTTAGACTTTTATTCTATATCGTTTGAGTGTCTGCCTTCCATTAGGAAGTTCTGAAACAATCTCTAATTTCATATTGGTAATATTTGAGTGATATCTACATACGTCGGAACAGGTCCCAAATAATAATTCTCTTGTCACGCTTGATCCAGATGAAGAATCAAGCGTCCCACCTACGCCCTGATCAACTCCATCTGTCTGATACATCAAGGTGTAAGTAACGTTCTTAACTTTTTGTAAATTTGAAAGAGTCAAGACTATAGCTCGTCGATCACTACGAAGTTTTGGAGAAACAACAAGCCCACTTGATACTACTCGTTGTCTAACACTTTTATTAATATTTGTAAATCTTGGCAAAAGCTTTGCTTCAACATCACCAGTAAAAAAAAACACTCCTCCGATTACTAATAATAAAATAATTTTTTTCATTATACTTAATTATAGCAATTATGAAAAAAGTTCTCACCATCATTTTAGGCGGATTTTTATTAGCATTGGTTGTTATTTTTTTGACTCAAAAACCTAAAAATCCTACCTCTCCCAATAAGGGCGTTATGAATAACGCCCCTACAACAAACATCACAACACCAACAAAACTAAAAACCTATACTAATCCTTCTGGCTTTAGTTTTCGATATCCAGAATCTTTTTTCCTCACTGAAAAAAAAGTTACTGATCAATCGATCTATGCCTGGGTTGAATTGACCGATCCTCAAAAAAAAGGGGTCATCATAATTAAATTAGAAAGTTCTGATTTAACAAAAATTGATGATCGGGTTACTGCCAGAAAAATAAAAAAAATTAAACTGGCAGATCTTGATGGACGAGAATTCATTGATGGAAATTTAATAACCACGCTGGCTCTTGATCAGGGAGGAGTCTTAATCACAATAACCACTGATTCATTATTACCGGCTTATCAACAAATAGTTTCTAGTTTTATTTTCGCTCAACCTACTCAAGCTGTTTCCAACACTACGGGAGACGAGGGAGATATTGTTTTCGAAGGTGAAGAAGTGGTTGAATAATATAATAACTATTTAAAGCTTGCTTTTATATACCCCGAGACATTTCTCATTCTCTCGACTATAAAATCTAAGTTAAACTTAAATTTCTTTGGATGTTTAAAAAATAATCTCCACCAATTTATCATATCCTGTCTGGCTTTAAAATTTCCCATCGTCTTAGTCGTTGCCATATGATTGTGAAGAACCTCAATGTCATAAGCTATTCCAAATTTATTATTTTTCATTCTCAGGAATAAATCCACATCCTCTAAATAAGCAAAAAAACTCTCATCAAATCCTCCAAGCTTTTTAAATACAGCTGTTTTTATCAATAAACACGCAGCCGTTATCCCATCAATATCATTGTCATCCCTGCCCTTTATCAATTTAATCTTTCCATACGGTAATACCTTATAACCTAAATTTTCTATGCTCCCACTCGGATTTCTCAAAATAGGTGATACTGCGTTCAATCTGTTTTCTTCGGCAAATTTAATTAATGATTCTATCGTGTTATTTGATATTTGATCTTGAAAAATGATGTCATCATTGAGTATTAGCATCCATTTTGTCTCAACATTTTTAGCTCCTTTATTGACTCCTCCAGCAAACCCAAGATTCCTTTTTTGAGATAAATAAATTACTTGTTTTGTGTCATTCCCGCGAAGGCGGGAATCCAGGCAATTATCAATAATGACAACCTTGTATGGTTTTTTCTTAAAATACTCAAGTAAATATTTAAGACCGCTAACGTTGCTATAGGTTGGAATAATTACACTTAGATTATTATTCATAAAAAGCTTATTATGTCTCCCAATTTTAATTTAAAGAATAAAAATCTTTTTATTCTTTTTATTAAATTTTCTTTCTGTAATGGATAAAAAAGGTTCTCGTAATTAATCTGAGAAGGATAAAATTCCCAACGGGATATGATATTTAAAGTGACTTTATTGCTCTTCAGTATTGCTGAATTACTACTATCCGATTCAGATTTTTCTAACCAAATTATGTTTTTTCCGTCTTTTAAATGTAGAGGGACATTAAACTTTATTTCATCATTAGTCCATAATTTAATGTCATTTATTTCGCCATCTTTTGACATTAATTTATCCTTATCTCCAAGTTTCCAGCCAAAATTGTAACCTTTCAAAGAAACATTTTCCGCTTGGGTAATATTTTTAGGTAAGATTTTAGTGATAGTAAAACTTCTTCGTAATTGATTTTGAAAATCAAGATATTGATTAACTCCTAAAATAATTAGCCCTGATAATCCAATTATTAGGATGATAATACTAAAAAAAATAATGAGAGGATATGCCATAGAAGAAACTAAACGTGAGAAATTATATATCGCTTTTATTAATAGTTCTTTTGAGATGATATTTTTTCGCTTCCCTTGAATGATTTCAATTATCGTTTTAAAGCTACTTCTAAAAAGCGATGCAAATTTTGACAATCTTTGATTTAATTTTATTTTTTCCTCAACTATTATATTTCTGAAAAAAGAAGCGTCAAAATTAAAGAAAAAATCAGTTATTCTAATTAATAGAAAAAAAAGTATTGTCGAAAAAAATAGAGTTAATAAAAAAGAATGTTTACTCGATAACAAGAAATTTTTAACTATAAAATAGCTTAAAAAATATGATGATAAAAGATAAATAACCCCGTCTTGTTTTGATAGAGTTGATCCTGTAATTTTCTTAAATCCTAAGATTCCCAGTAAAGTCAGCACTCCTAACAAAATCATGCTTAATTCCTTATCTGAAATAACAGTTATAACCTGTTCTTTTAATTTCAAATCAATAAATAAAGTCGAATAAATCGTCAGTAAAATAAAATACCCACTAAAGATGATGGAAATAATAAAAACAATTATTTTTAAAATTTCTTTTATAAATTGCGTCAATAATTTTAAATATTTCATTTATCTTTTATTAATTCCTTAATGCTCAAAAAAACTCCGTATCCAAAGAAAAAAAATGATTGAATAGCTAAGTTTTCGGAAGTTTTTTCAAATTTTAGTTGATCAAAAATAGCTGTTAATATCATGAAAAATATTGCCGCCCAAATAGCTACCTTTGAATTTATACCCAGCCATATCATTAAAGGTAAAAAGGCAAAAAATAAAGATGTCGAAGGATCAGAATTTAAAAAAGCAAAAAAAGAAAGATCAGTCTTTATAAATAAAAAGGCTGACACCAAATAAATCACTGAGATAATTAATTTTTTCTTGTTCATAATTATTTATACCATTGTATCAAAATTGTGTATAATAATGCCTCATGAAGACTTCTTTTAAAAAAAAGCTCCTAATGATTACATGGCGTGACATAAAATCACCTTTTTCTGGTGGGGCTGAAAATCTCAGTCATAATATTTTGAAAGAATTAAAAAGTAAATATGATATTACTATTTGGTCTTCAGCTTTTCCCAATTGTAAACGATTTGAAACGATAGATGGCATTCACTATGTACGAATGGGAAGTAAAAAATTTAATTTTATCGGCCCTTATAACTGGCGAGTATATTTTACTGTCTTTCGACATTATTGGTTTACAAATAAAAGAAATATTGATTTTGATGTTGTTATAGAACAAATAAACAATATTCCATTTTTGTTTGCACTTTATAGTAATAAAAAAACTTTTATATATATTAATCAACTATGCAGAGAAAATTGGTTTTATCAACTTCCATGGATTATTGCAATATTTGGATATTATATCTTTGAACCGGTTTATCTCTGGCTACTTAGAAATAAAAACGTTATAACAATCTCACAAAGTACAAAAAATGATTTGCTCAAATTTGGTTTTAAAAAGAAAAATATTAATATCATTCCCATCGCTATAGACATTAAGTCTATAGATAATTTAAAAAATTTAAAAAAATTTAAAAATTTTTCTCTTTTAAGCTTAGGTAATATTCGAGAAATGAAAAAAACCATTGATCAAATAAAGGCTTTTGAAATTGCTAAAAAAAATATTCCAAATCTTAGACTTTATATAGTTGGATCACCAAGTGGAGGCTATACAGCCAAAGTATTTGATTTAATTCACAAAAGTATCTATAAAAGAGATATTATCTACCTTGGGTCAATCTCAAAACAGCAAAAAATTAAAATAATGCAAAAATGCCATTGCTTATTGGTTACTTCAATTAAAGAGGGTTGGGGATTGGTCGTCACTGAAGCCGCAAGTCAAGGAACACCATCGATCGTCTATAGTGTCGACGGGCTTCGTGATAGCGTTAAAAATAATAAAACTGGTTTGATATGTGAAGATAATACTCCAAAAAATGTTGCCAAAAATATTATTAAACTTTTTAAAAATAAATCTTTGTATAATAAACTTCAAAATAATGGATTAAGTTGGAGTAAAAAATTAACATATGATAATAGCTCCAAAACTTTTTCAAAAATTGTTAATTAATAATAACTAAATATGATATTTGCAGGAAGAGATTTATCACAAAAAATAACTTATCTTAAAAATCAAGGAAGGGAACTCAATCTTTCAATTAATTACCCAAGGATTCTTGAGTCTATTGTTAAAATTTATATTTCATTATTTGGAATACCAGAAATTGGTTTTCAGGAAAGATTTGATTTTTTTCAAAGATGTGTCAAAGGTTTAAGCGGTAAAATATTTATTGATGCCGGTTGTGGTAATGGCGCATACTCAAGATTTATGTCCAAAAAATATCCTCAAAGTAAAATAATCGCTTTTGATTTTGAAAAAAAACTAGTGATATTAGCTAAAGAACTGACTAATGAAAAGAGAATTAATTTCTTTGCTCATGATCTCACAGCAAATAATGGTAGATTATTAAAAAAAGCTGATATCGTATGGTCACTTGATGTGTTAGAGCACATCAAGGACTATAAAAAGGCTATAAGAAATCTTGCCTTAATGGTAAAAAGCGGTGGATATTTAATTTTACATGTTCCTCTTATCAATCAGCGACGCTGGTTTAATTATTTTAATCACTGGACACATGAAACCCATGAACGAGAGGGTTTCGAGAAAAAAGAAATTACTAAATTATTAAAAAACTTTAAAATAATAAAAGAAGTTAATACTTTTGGAGTACTTGGCTCTTTTATATGGGAACTTAATATTATTTTGTTTAAATATTTTACACCCATTGGTGTAATTCTTTTTCCTCTCTTGAGAATGATTCTATATTTTGATAGACTGATTCCAGCAAAAAAATATAATTGCCTAGGAATTTTAGCCAAAAAAATATGACCAAAGATAATAATATCGTTTCTATAGTTATTCCAACAAAAAATTCTGCTGGTTTTCTTGAAAGTTGTTTAAAAAATATCAGTTTGCAATCCTACCCAAAGATTGAGGTAATAATTGTTGATAGCAAATCCACTGATAATGTAAAGGAGTTGGCAAAAAAATATAAATGTAGGTTTATTACTTATGTTCCAAAAGTTGAAAAAGGTATTTTTGATGCTCCGCATAAAAGAAACTATGGAATGGCAAAGGCAAAAGGTAAATATGTATATTGGCTTGACGCTGACATGACATTGCCTAAAAATCTTATTTTAGAATCGGTTACTTTATGTAAAAATGGTGCCGACGCGGTCATACTGCCAGAGGATTCTTTTGGTATCGGAGTTTGGTCAAAGGCAAAACAACTAGAGCGGAGATGTTACTGGAATGATGATACGATGGAAAGCCCGCGTTTTTTTAAAAAGGCCGTCTGGGATGACATCGGCGGGTTTGATCTGTCGCTTGGCGCCGGTGGTGATGATATAGACTTAACTCAAAAATTATTAGAAAAAAAATATGTTATTAAAAGAGCTAAAAATATTGTCTTACATAACGAAGGTAATCTCACTTTAAGAAATACAATAAGAAAACATTTTATGTATGGAAGGGAAATGTTTAACTATTTGAAAAAAAGACCTAAATCCTGGATCAAAACATATAACCCAATAAAGTTTTCATATTTCCGTAATTGGAAATTATTTTTTACTCACCCGACTGAAACAATTCTTTTTATTGTCATGCGTGTGTCCGAATATATAGCTGGATTAGCCGGATTTTTGTATTCATTTTTTGATCGCAAAGAAAAAAAAATAACCGATTATTCTGACTATTTATTTCAATACTATGCCACTACGATCCCTGACTTATTAAAAAAATACCTCAAAAAAAACTCATATAAATCATTTTTGGATCTGGGTTGTGGAGATGGGTCAATGTTATATGCATTAAAAATGAACGGATATTTTAAAGGTAAAATTATTTATGGAGTTGATCTTTCACCAAAAAGCATTGCATTGGTAAAAAAAATTGATCCGAAAATTCAAGCATTCGTTGATAATGTGGAAAATTTGAAGAATGTTAGAAAAAATAATATTGATTTTATAGTTTCAACCATGGTCATAGAACATGTTGATGATAAAAAATTATTAAGATCAATTGATAGCGTAATGAAAAAAAATGGAATCGCTTATATTACAACCGTCTTTAAAAAATCTTATGGCTGGTATTACAACAGAAGAGACGGGAAGTGGGTGATGGATATAACTCATCTGAGGGAGTATATAAAAGATGAGGAGTTGATGGGTTTAATAGACAAAAAAAAGTTTTCGATTCTTGAATCAAAAAAAAGCCTAATCTGGTTTCCGGTCGCCGATTTTATAACCAGGCGATTAATTATTAAAAACAGAAAATTTTTTACTGAAAATTTATTGGTCCGTCTGTTACAAAAAATAAAAATCCCAGTCATCGGCTATTACACCTGGGAAATTGTTTTAAGAAAAAAATGATTAAAATTAATTTTAATTACCTGTTTAATAATAAGTTTTATAGAATTTTTTTCGCTGTTTTTTTATTAGGCATTCTAATATTCATCTCTAGAAAATTTTTATTTTCCACCGGAATAATTTTATACGGAGAAAATTTAAGTTCAAATAATTATTTATCTTATTTAAAAGATAATCTTCGGGCCTGGGGAGAGTATACAACCCTCGGTCATTCAAATATCGGTTTTCCAACTACTTATGGGAATAATCCTATTTTTTTTGTAAATAATGGCTCTACTATTATTAGATGGTTGTCTTTTAAAACTATCTTATATTCTATATTCGGCAACTTTGAATCAAAAATATACATTTTATTCTCTATTATCTTTCCATTGCTTGGCATGTATTATTTTGCAAAACATTGGTTTAGCCAATTAAAAATAAATCAATCTTTAATTCCTTGGCTCAGCTTCATTTCTGGTTTTTTATACGCCTTTAATGTTCATATTGGTTATAGAATTTTTGCTGGTCATATTACTTATAATTACGGCTTTGGACTTTTACCACTCTATTTACTATTTATTTTTAAATCATCGGAAATAAATAATCGGTACAAAAAAATCTATATATTAATTTCAGGACTTATTCTTAGCATTATGTTTTGGCTAATGCCTCATATAATGTATATGCTCCCTTTGATTATTGGTTTTTACATAATTCTATATATATTTGATAAAAAAAGTTGGATATTAATTATCAATATAATCATTTCTTGCTTTATCGGAGTTTTTTTGAATATTGATTCTTGGTTACCTGCTCTAATCTATAAAGAAACATACCCTTTAATCGATAATTTCTTTTATAACCTGAGTTCTTATTATGGCTCGTCTGCCGCTTCGACATTTTACAATATTATTACGGCCACAGCGATGGCTGAAAAAACATGGTTTGACCCAAATCTTTTTGAAAGACTATCAAAAATTAGGTTAATCTTTCCTATTATGGCTTCTCTTGGCTTCATCTATAGTTTATTTTTAGAAAAGGATAAAAGAAGATCTATTTTTATATTCTTTATTACTTGTATAGGCATAATTTTTTCTATGGGAGTTAATTATCCATTTGAAAAATTAAATGTTTTTCTTTTCGAAAATGTTTTTCTTTTCAAGCCATTCAGAGACCCGAGTAAATTTTTTATGTTGTATGTTTTTGGCATGGCCATTTTTATACCTTACCTGTTGATTTTAATCAATAAAATATCAAAAAAATTATTATTATTTTTCTTTATTTTAATTCCAATTTTTACTATATATTCTAATCCTATTTTTTTTTCCGGAAACTTTAATAATGCAATCATTCCATTTAATTATCCTGATAAATATAATCAGCTAAATAAATTTTTATCAAAAAATAGTGGTGACTTTAGAATCGCTATTTATCCTAACGATCAAAGGGTGGGGAATTATGACTGGTATTCAAAATCTAGTAATGGTTCTCCTTATTATAATTTCATAACTTCATACTTTCCGTTAACTAAAAGTGTAGCCAATTCAAATCGAACCATTAGCGATTATTCATCAAGATATCTTGATTATTTAGAGAGTAATTTAAATGACGATTGGATAATTGAGAGACTGGGTAATGAAAAAGTCAGGTATTTAATTATAGACAAAAGTCTTTTAGGGTACAGAACTATAGAGCATATATTTAATAAAAACCTCAATCTTCAAAAAATAAGCAATATTAATGGATTTAGTATTTTTGAAATGAAAAAATATAATAATAAAAAAATCAGAGAATTGTCAGCTGTTTATTATTATGGTGATATCAAGGGAATAAAAAATCTTCCTCCTGACTTGACCTTAATTAATTTGGGACTAGACTCTAACATCAATGATCTATTATCAAAAAATTATTCCAACAATGTCATCGTGTATGACACTTCTTTAGATGACGTGTTTTATGCCTCTCTCAATAAATTTAATTTTTCTTTCTTTCCTGATGTTAGATTTACAAAAAATGGTACTAAGGAATTTTACGTGCCGGGGGAATATTTAAGAGATATGACTTTAAAAGGGATCAGTTTTTATAATCCGGAAATTATCGCAACCAATGGCGGTAATAAAATCAGTAAAACAAGTAATTTATTAAAAGGAAAATACAAAATTTTATTAAGTTCTTTAAATTATGAAAATCTTTTTACTAATGCCATTAAGGTTACTGTTGATAATATTCCAATAACACGAACTAATTTTAGCAAGAAAAATAACACGTTTGAGTGGATAGATTTTGGTGAAATAGAGATTAAAAAGAACAAACCGGTGATTACGGTAGAGAATTTAGAAAATAATTCTTTTTATCTTGATTATTTATTAATCATTCCTGTTGATCAATATAATAAACTAAAAGATATTTTTTATTCCGAAATTAAGTCTAAAAAAATTATCAGCCTTAAAGAATCTGAATCGCTTAATGTTGATTCTTTAAAACAAAAACAAAATCAAAAATCAATTTATGTATATTCTCAAAGCTATTCACCTTACTGGAAAATTTGTGATAGTCCTGTTTTTAGAGCAAATTTTTATGGAACCGGAGTAGCTTGTGAAAATAAGACTAACTTAAACCCACAATTTGAACCCGATTTTCTTTATAAATTATCAATTATTTTATCTGGAATTTTTTATTTACTTATTTTTTGGCAAATAATGAGACTTATAAAATCTGAAAAAAAATATGAAAATAGGAGTTAATGCACGTGTTTTGCAAAATAAAAAAACCGGGATCCCGTATTTTGTGAAATATTTATATAATAAATTGTCAGAAATTGATAAAAAAAACCAATATCTTTTTTTTCAGCCAAAAGGGAATTCGCTAATTAATTCTTTTTTATTTGACAATTTTTTAATTAATAAATTAATCGATGAAGAAAAGATCAATGTTTTTCACGGACCGGCTCATATCTTACCTTTTTTCAAAAAAAAGAATGTTAAATATGCCATAACCATCCATGACCTATCTTTTTTAATCTTTAGACAAAATGAGTCTACTCTGTTTAATATGTATTATAAGTATGCTCTCCCAAGATCTCTTAAAAATGCTGATGTAATTATTGCTGACTCTCAAAATACTAAGAAGGATATAAAAAGATTTTATCATGTTGCTGACAGTAAAATAAAGGTAATTTATTTAGGCGTGAATGATATTTATTTTTCTCCAAAAAAGACAAAAAGAATAATTAAAGATCAATATTTTTTTTCCCTAACTACTCACCCCAAAAGAAAAAATATTTACCGTGTGCTGGAGGTCTTTGCTGATAATAAAAATCTATCCGATTACAAGTATGTCATTGCTGGATTAATTGATGATAAACAACTTTTATTGTTAGAAAACAAAATTAAGGAATTGAA
>CAYIMI010000016.1:9901-11103 GCA_964364445.1 uncultured Gammaproteobacteria bacterium | reverse complement strand
TGGAAATATTATATATCCCAAATAAAAGTATTGCTCCGGCCAGATACTGGGATGGGGCAAGGAAACTTTTGTACAAGGTTGCGTCAATAAATACAGCTAAAAGCGGATATACAAGTTCAAGAATTGTTGATACATTTGCCTGCACTTTCTTTAAGCCCCGGTAATAAATGGCAACCGATACCATTCCAGTTGAAACCGCAATAAGTAAAAAGCGACCAAGTTGCGAAATTGTTGGAGAGACCAGACTTTTACTTTGACCCATTATGATGACCATGCCAAATGCCAAAATACTTGTCAAGAAAAATCTAAGTCCGGTGATATAGTTACTGGGCCTTTTGATTAAAGCCAACTTAGAAAGGGCTGTTGAAGATCCCCAAGCAAACGCTGCGCCCAATGCGTACAATGCCGCAATAGCTGTACCTGATCCTGTTGAAAGATTGATAACGCCATTTTTAAATGTAACAAAATATGCGGCTACTAAAGCAAGGACAGCCCATTTAATATAGGACTTTGAAATCTTTTCTTTTAAAAAAATTGCAGCTGCAGAAATTGCGAAAATAGGTTGTAATTTTTGAATAAGATAGACAACACTAAAAGAAATGAAACTTGTCTTTAGAAGGGCGGTCGTAAACCATAAAGTTCCTAGTACTCCGCTGAACATGGAAATAAAAAGAAGTAAAAAAAATTCTTTTTTGGTGAGGCCTTCTTTTTTGAAGGTAATTATCAGATAAGGAAGTAAGATAAGAGCTCCAAATAAATGTTCGTAAAAAACAATTGTAATTGACGGCAACGAATACAGACTCCTTCTTATAATTCCGTCTAGAGCCCAGAGGGATGCGGCAACAATGATCAATAATGGACCGTAATTAAGAACTTTACGCATAAGAAATTAAAATATTTATAATATTCGGGGGCACAAAAGAAGGGCTCTCCTTCTTTTATCCCGACTGTACGGTCGCTGTAGGAGTCTCACCTACTCATGCCCGATTATTCACCGAGCTCGAAGAGTATACTTCCGATTGTGATTTACACACAAACCCCGAAGGAACAATTTAATCTATTCTATAAATTAGAATTAGATTTTGCAATACAATTTTATTTTGGATACAATTAAACCTTATGAAATTTGAAAGTACTCATGTCAGCGGTAAAGGTCGAGGAAAACCAATGGGGTTTCCAACGATCAATCTAAAGATTCCAGA
>CAYIMI010000016.1:0-9801 GCA_964364445.1 uncultured Gammaproteobacteria bacterium | reverse complement strand
TAAATATTTAATTATTTGTTGATAACCAATGGTTTTCATTCCCGGATCAGATTCTTTATAGCCCATCTGTAAGATTTTTTTTACTTCTTTAATGGCTCCATCTTTTAACCTCTCCTCTACTCTTTTTATAATTATGTTGCGAAGTTTTGATTTATCCTTATATCTAAGGCCAATGAAGGTGTTAGGAAGGTCCGTCCTTTTAAGGTCGGACCTTATATAAGTTGTTTTTATCGTTGTTGAAGCAACTTCAATCTTCCTTATTAATCTTCTAGGATTGAGCTGATCGCTGTGATTTAGGTCATCAAAAACTTTTTTATTTAGTTTTATAAGCATTTTTTGTAAGAACGTAACAGATTTACTATTAAGTTTTTCACGGAGTTTGAAATTGGGCGGACTATTATTATCGTCAAATCCATAGAGAAAGTGCTTTAGATAAAGATATGTTCCACCAACCAATATCGGAGTTTTTCCACGTTTTTTTATGTTTTCTATTACAGGAGCTACCTGTTTAACAAAGTCAAAAGAGGAAAAATATTGGTCAGGAGTAACAATGTCATATAACCAAATTTTTGTTTTTGGAATATCTTTTCCTGTTATTATGTCGAGGTATTTATAAATTTGGCGTGAGTCAAAGTTGATAAGTTCTCCATTGTGTTTCTGAGCAAGTTCCAAAGCGAGTTTTGTTTTACCTGTGGCAGTCTGACCCGTTATTATAATCATTTTTGCATTCCAGCAGCATCGATTAGATTCTTATAAAGATAAACAACATCGATTGGTCCACTACCGCCTGGGGTTGGGGTATAGTAGGACGCAATATCCTTAATTTCTTTTTCTTCATAATCACCTTTTAGCTTGCCATTTTCTTTTCTAACTCCAGTATTGATCAAAACGACACCAGGTTTAAGCATGGCTGGTTCAATGACTTTTTTACCGGTTGCTGTAATAATTAAATCGGCAGTTTTAAAATATGATTCGGGGTCAACTGTTGTTGAATTAGTGCTTATATAATTTATATTGAGGTTTCCTAGTGTTTTTCCAATAGGCATTCCTCCTGTCATACCTCGGCCAACTATAACGATCTTTTTGCTTTTAAGAATATTTTTAAATAGTATACGATCTTTTTTCATATCAACAAAAACAATATCTTGTTTCTTTTTCCCATAATAAATATATTTGATAAGAGTCATAACGGCAAGTCCAAGTGGAAAAATAAAGTCCGTTTTTCTCTTGTGTCCCTCTATTTCTTTAGACAGAGGGATATAATCATAGATACTGTCTGTGGAAAGTTGGGCCGGAAGCGGCTGTTGGATTATAATACCGGTTACATTTGGATTAAAAACTTCTTTTTTAAGTAAATTTGCGAAATCAATAAAGTTTGGCGTTCTGGTTAAATGAATTAATTTGAAGTCAATTTTCAAAGCTTTAGCCATTTCTGACTTTATCTTCACAAATGAAAGTTGATCAGGAGCATTTCCAACTAGAAATACTGACAATCCAATTCTTTTTTTAATTGTTTTTCGCTCCCTTTTAAGAATAGATAGAAGATCATTTGCGATTTTTCTACCGTCGATAAACATGGGGACATTATACCATATTTTATACGCTGGTGGCACTCACAATTCGATCCTGTTTATCTGAAAATCTCATTAGTATTACACCTTTTGCGGTTCGGGAGCGTGAAGGAATGTTGCTGATTTCCATCTTCACTATTTGACCCAACGCGCTAGTGATAATGAGGGTTGTATCTTCAGGCTCAATAATTTCAGAAAAAGCGACCGAGCCTATTTTTTTATCAACTGATGTGATTTTAACTCCCTTACCTCCTCGATGTTGACCTTTAAAGTTTGATAGTTTAGTTTTTTTACCAATTCCCCGCTCTGTAAGTACCAAAATATCCTTTTTAAATTCGGCATCGGAAAAAACATCGGCCGCAATTACTTCGTGATCTGGCGTTGGTTCTATATCCATTCCTTTGACGCCGATCGAAGCTCGTCCTGTTGATCTAATCTCTTTTTCTTTAAAAACAATTGCCTTGCCATTTTTTGAAGCTAAAATAACATTTTTTGTGCCATCAGTTAGCTTCACCCAAAGCAGTTCATCACCTTTTTCCAAACGAATTGCAATGATTCCATTTGTTCTAATGTTAACGTAATCTTCAAAGGACGATTTTTTAACGGTTCCGTACTTTGTTGACATAACTACAAACATATTTTTAGCTTTGTCCATCGTTTCTACACTATAACTAAGTATCGAAGTTATTTTTTCTTCCGGTTTAAGGGCTACAAGATTAATAATAGCTTTACCCTTAGAGATACGTGATCCAACGGGCACATCCCAGACTCGTGTTTGGAAGACTCGGCCTTGATTACTAAAGAAGAGCATATAATCATGGGTCATGGCTGTGGTTATATAATATACATTATCAGTATCTTTAGTCTCCATCCCTGAGACGCCTTTTCCACCTCGATGTTGTAACCTAAAAGTTTCTCGAGGAATTTGTTTGATATAGCCTTCTTTTGTTAAGACAACGATTACTTCTTTATTTTCAATTAACTGTTCATCGGTAATTTCTCCTGGTTTAAATTTCATTACCTGAGTTCGACGCTCATCACCATATTTAGTTTTTAAATATAATATTTCGTCTCTAATAACTGTTAGTATTTTAAATATATCTTTAAGCAGACTTTCTAGATAAGAGATGGTTTCCTTGAGAAGAGCCAATTCATCTTCTATCTTACTTCTTTCTAAGCCTGTCAATCGTCGCAACTGCATTTCCATGATCGCCTGAGCTTGAATAAGAGATAGTCCAAATTTACTCATTAACTTTGCTTTGGCTTCTGGTTCATCTTTAGATTTTTTAATGACCGCAATCACTTCGTCTATATGATCAAGGGCAATTAAGTAACCTTCTAAAATATGAGCTCTTGCTTTGGCCTCCTTCAGTTCGTACTCTGATCGCTTAACAATAACCTCAACCCGATTTCTAATGTAGATCTCCAAAATTGTTTTTAAAGATAAAGTTTGTGGTACACCATCAACGAGAGCGACGATATTAACTGGGAAAGATGTTTGTAGATTGGTAAATTTAAAAAGATTGTTTAATACTTTTTTGTATGAAGCGTCCTTTTTTAACTCAATCACAACGCGAATTCCATCCCGATCTGACTCATCTCGCAAATCAGAAATGCCAACGATTTTTTTATCATTAACTAAATTAGCAATTTTTTCAACCAATAAAGCCTTATTAACTTGATATGGTAGTTCATTAACAATAATCGCCATTTTACCCTTATCCATATCTTCATCGGTTACTCGGGCCCTCATCATAATAGATTTTCGACCGGTTGCATACATCTCTTTTATATCAGAGGCCCCGTAAATAAGCCCAGCGGTTGGAAAATCAGGTCCTTTAATGAATGTCAGCAAATCTTCCAAAGTAGTATTAAACATTATCTCTCTGATATCTTGCATGGGTGTTTTTTTGGCTTTTTTTCCATCATCCAACTTGGCTTTATCAATCATAAAAACTAGGGCATCAACTAGTTCCGTTAGGTTGTGTGGCGGAATTTTGGTTGCCATACCAACGGCAATTCCTTCAGCCCCCATCAATAAAAGATTTGGAAGTTTGGCTGGTAAATAAACAGGCTCCTTTAGTGATCCATCAAAATTATCGATAAATGGAGTGGTCTCTTTTTCAATATCAGTGACCATTTCGTCAGAAATCTTGGCAAGTTTAACTTCCGTATAACGCATGGCGGCTGGCGGATCACCATCAATTGATCCGAAGTTACCCTGACCTTTAATCAGGGGGTAACGCATAGAAAAAGTCTGAGCAAGACGTGCTAAAGCTTCGTAAACTGAAGAGTCACCATGTGGATGATACTTTCCGAGCACTTCTCCAACAACTTTGGCCGATTTGGAAAAACGGGCGCTTGATGTCAGACCTAATTTATACATCGCATAAAGAATTCTACGGTGCACTGGCTTTAAGCCGTCTCGAACATCAGGTAGAGCACGAGAAACGATGACTGACATTGCATAATCTAAATATGCCCGTTTCATTTCAGCATTTATTTCAGTTACCTGGACGTTATTTGACATAAATTATTTCATTGATTTTTTAATATCTTCATATGCTGCATCTTTTCCTAAGAAATTTTTTGTTTTAACCCATTTTCCTGGCTCAAGCTCTTTATAATGGTTAAAAAAGTGTTGTATTTTTTTCTTGGTCATATCGTCAAGATCGTCAATGTCATTAATTTTAGCAAAGAATGGATCAACTTTTACTGATGGTACGGCGATTATTTTTGTATCAATCCCCGCTTCATCTTCCATCTCAAGCATGCCGATTGGACGGCTCGGAATAACAGTTCCAGGAGCCACAGAATAGCTGGAAATGACTAAAACGTCAGTTGGGTCGCCGTCTTCGGCTTTTGTTCCCGGAATAAATCCATAGTTAAATGGGTAAAACATGGCCGTGAAATTAAATCGGTCAACCATAACTACACCAGAATCTTTATCGAGTTCATATTTTATTGAAGATCCTTGAGGGATTTCGATAAAAACGTTTACCTCTTGTGGAGGATTTTTTCCGACTGACAGTTTAGAAATATCCATATTTATTAAACAACTAATAATACAAGGTCAGACCCTAAAGGGACTGACCTTTATTTACAAATCCAGGTTTGCCATCTTAGCGTGTGTGACAATAAATTTTTTTCTTGGTGGGACTTCGTCACCCATCAACATTGAGAAAACGTGATCACTTTCCTCGGCTTCAGTAATTATAATCTGTTTTAAAATTCTTCTTTCAGGATCCATGGTAGTATCCCAAAGTTGGTCTGGATTCATTTCTCCAAGACCCTTATAACGCTGGACGTTAGGCTGACTTGTTTGTTTAGTTAACAATTGAGCTACAAGCTTATCTTTTTCTTCATCAGAATATACATAATGAACTTGTTTACCTTGTTGGACCTTAAAAAGAGGCGGTTGAGCTGCATAGAGATGTCCTTTTCTGATAACGTCCGGCATATGTCTAAAGAAAAAAGTCAAAATCAGAGTTAGGATATGTTCGCCATCAACGTCGGCATCAGTCATAATAATGATTTTATGATAACGAAGTTTTTCGTAATTGATATTTTCTCCAATACCCATGCCGAGCGCAATAACTAAATCCTTGATTTCTTTAAAAGCTAAAACTCTATCTAAATAGGCTCTTTCGGTGTTAAGAATTTTACCTCTTAAAGGAAGGATGGCTTGAAATTTACGATTGCGGGCTTCTTTGGCAGTGCCACCGGCTGAATTACCTTCAACCATAAATATTTCACAAAGCGATGGGTCTTTCTCCTGACAGTCAGCCAATTTTCCTGGAAGAGTAGCTCCTTCTAGGGCTCCCTTTCTCATGACGGCTTCTTTAGCGGCTTTAGCGGCAAGCCTGGCTTTTTGAGCTAAGAAAATTTTGCCCAATATTTCCTTACCTGTTTTTGGGTTCTCTTCAAAATATGTCTCTAAAGCTTCAAAAACAGCTTGTTGGACTATGGTTTGGACTTCTGAATTTCCGAGTTTTGTTTTTGTTTGTCCTTCAAATTGTAAATTAGTAGCTGGCATTTTTATGTAAATAATAGCCGCTAATCCTTCTTTGACATCATCGCCGGAAAAAGTTTCACTATTTTTATCTTTTTCTCCCAATTCTTTTTTAGCATAATTATTTATGGCCTTGGTTAATGCAGTTTTAAAACCAGTCAAATGAGTACCGCCTTCTTGAGTATTAATAACATTGACAAATGAGTGAATATTTTCGTTTAGTGATTGATTATATTGAATAGCCACTTCAACTTCCTTATCGTCCACTTGTTTGTGGATATAAATTGGATTATGAAGAACTTTTTTTCCTCGATTCATATCACGAAGTAAAGAAATAATTCCTCCATCAAAAAAATAAGCAAATTTTTCACTTGTTTTTTTATTAAAAATTCGGAAATAAACATTGTTGATCAAGTAAGCCCTTTCCTTTACCTGCTTTTTAAAGATACCATTGTTTATTTCAATCGTTTCTTTAAAAATTTCTTTATCAGGTAAAAAAGAAACTGCTGTGCCTTGTTCAAAATTAAAATTCAAAACAGATTTTTCAACTTTTTTAACCGGGGTAATTGGAAGGCCTCTTTTATATTCTTGTCTGTAAATTTGATTTTCACGTTTGACTTCGATGATGACATGGTCAGATAAAGCGTTCACAACTGAAGCGCCTACACCGTGAAGACCTCCTGAAACTTTGTATGCGCCAGCGTTAAACTTTCCACCTGCGTGTAGCTTTGTCATGACGAGCTCTAACGCCGAAATATTATATTTAGGTACTTTATCGACTGGAATTCCTCGACCATCATCAATGACTGTCATGTAGCCATTATCTTCGATTCTAATTTCGATTCGACGACAAAAGCCAGCTAAGGCTTCATCGATTGAGTTATCTATAATTTCATTTAAGCAGTGATTAACGCCATATTGAGCAGTTGTCCCTATATACATCGCCGGTCGTTTTCGAACCGGTTCAAGTCCTTCTAGTACGACTATTGAATCGGCACCGTAATCAGATTTTTTTGTAGACGCCATAAGTATAAATATTAGCTTGTTTACGCTTGAAAGTCAAAACATTTAATCAAATCTATTGCCCCGTTTTTTAGGCGGGGCTAGATTAATAAAAATTTACTTTAATTCGACTTTTCCACCGGCAGTTTCTATCTTTTTCTTAGCTTCTTCAGCGGCTGGTTTCTTTACATCAACTAACAAATCCTTAGGCGCAGACTCTACCAATTTCTTAGCATCCATAAGACCTAAATTAGGAAGAATTTCTCGAACGGCTTTGATTACTCCTAATTTATTGTCTCCGGCGGCTGTCAAAACGACGGTAAAGCTGGTCTTTTCTTCAGCAGCAGGTGCAGTACCGGAAGCTGTTGGAGCAGCGGCAACTGGCATAGCAGAAACACCAAATTTTTCTTCTAAATATTTGGCGAGTTCCGCCATCTCAACTACTGTCAAAGTTTCGATTTCAGCTGCGATTTTATTCAATTTTTCAGATAATTTTATTTCAGACATTTATGATTTCACCTCCTTTGATTTAGCATTCAGAATATACACAAATTTATTAGTGTTATATTTCAAAGCATACACAAACTTGCTCATAGGACTCTTCATACTTCCAATAATTTTGCCTAGCAATTCTTCCCTACTTGGTAATTGTGCAATTTGAAGTGTCTTCTCAGTGTTATAAAGATTTTTATCTAACAAAGCTAATTTTAAACTTAAAGAAGTATCCTTTTTAGAAAATAAGTAAAGAGCTTTTAGACCTTCACTCCATCGATCACTCAAAGTTACTAAAGCAGTAGTTTCCTTTATAGGAAAAAATTGCTTTTTAAATTCTCTAAAAATCTTATCTTTTAAAGCAATTTTATTAATTGTTTTTTCAAATAAAGTATTTTTAACTACTTTGATTTTAGAATTACTTTTCCCCAATTCTTTACGAAGAGTTTCTAAGCTTTGATGGGTTGTCTTACCAATTTTTACTAACAGAAGATTCGGACTTTTTTCTATTAATTGAAGGATTGAATCAACCTGATTTTTTTTATTTGTGTTTACCATATTTCTGCCATCCCCCGAATAATCTCGGAGAGTTCGCTGGGAAATTATTTTAATTGTCAACCCAGTGTCTTAGGCCTTTTGATTATATCACTATTCTCCCAAAAGTTCACGTAAAGATTTAACGTTTTTTTCATCTTTATTATCTTTCTGTTTTTTTCCAACATTTGAAGCTTTATATTTGACTGCAAATGCTTGTTTTTTTTGGAATGAGTCAACTCGGCCTTTTCTATCCAAAAATTTGTGTTCTCCGGTATAAAAAGGATGGCATTTGTAGCAGGCTTCAACGCTGATGTCTTTTTTAGTTGATCCGGTTGTAAAAATATTGCCACAGGCACAGACTGCCTGAGCATCGTCATAGTAAGTTGGATGTACTTTTGCTTTCATAGGAATTACATTATAGCAGAAGAATTATAAAATAAAAAGTAAAAATTTAAGCATCTTTATAATTTAACAACTCCGGTGTTTTGATGGCAATGTAAATCGTGGCGATGATCGTGGCAATTCCACCAAAGGCAACTGATAAGGGTGTTCCCATAAAATAAGCCGCTATTCCTGCTTCTGTTTCGCCAAGTTGAGGACCAGAAGAATAAAAAAGCATATTAATGGCAGTCATTCTACCTCGAAGGTGGTCTGGAGTATTTAACTGTCTAATGACATTTCTAATTATCACTGAAATAATATCTCCAGAGCCAGATAAGGCAATGAATATTATTGATAGGTAAAAATTTCTTGATATTGCAAATAAAAATGTATTTAAACCAAAAAAACAAACGGCTACTAGTAGGAGCTTACCTTTTTGTTTAATACGATTTAAAAATGGAAAACTTAGACCGGCGATCACAGCTCCAATTGATGGAGCGGCGTATAAAAACCCCAATTCTTTTGGCCCGACTTTAAGGATATCAACGGCAAAAATTGGCATAAGGGTACTTGCTGAAGCAAAAAAAGTAGCAATGAAATCAATATACATCGACCCATAGATTAATGGAGTTTTGAATACAAATATAAAGCCTTCCTTAATCTCATTAAAATTAAACTCTGGTTTTTTGATTATTTTTGGCAACGGACTCATCAGTATTAAAGCTATTATGACCGCCAGAAAAGAAAAAGCATTAATAATGTAGACAGTCGATATTCCATAGAAAGCAATGACAAACCCTGCAATTGCGGGGCCAATAAAGTTAGTTGTTTGATAAGTAATATTCATTATATTGACCGCCAATGGGAAATCCTTTTTGGCAATGATCGTTGGCCCCATCGCTTGACGAGCTGGTGATTCAAATGAATATAAACCGGCCTCAAGGCCAACTAATAAATAAATTAATAAAGGTGTGATTTTCCCCGTAATTGTTAAGAAAGCTAAAATCAAAGCATTAAGAAGGGCAAAAATTTGAACAAGAAAAATAATTTTTTTGCGATTATAGATATCAGCGATTAAGCCGGAAAAAAATGAAAAAATAAGAATGGGCAAAAATTTAGATAAACCTAATATTCCTAAAGCAAGAGGTGATCTGGTTAGTTGATAAAGTTGCCAACTAACTGCTACTTCTTGCATGAATATCCCAATTCTAGAAGTCGACATTCCAAGTTGCATTAAAATAAAGTCGCGATTTTTGAGTAAAGATTTCAAAGAGTCTCTATTCATTCGGTTGAAAAAACTTTGTCCCACTTACCTTCGGAAATTATATCTTCAAGGTTATGAAAGCTTTTTCCAATTCTATGATCGGTTAGACGATTTTGAGGAAAATTATAAGTTCGGATTTTTTCAGCCCTATCCCCTATTCCAACATTGACAACAAATGAACTTCTCATTCCCTTTTTCTTTTCCTCTTCAAGTTGATAAATTTTAGCGTTTAAAAGATCTAGGGCAATCTTTCTATTGGCTTCTTGAAATCTTTCCCGACTGGCGGTCACAACAATGCCTGTAGGACGATGTGTTAATCGGACAGCCGTTGATACTTTATTGACATTTTGCCCTCCGTGTCCTCCTGATCTATAAAACTGCCAATCAAGATCGTTTGGATTGGTTCTGATGTCAGATTGAATAATTTGTGGAAGAACAACGATGATACAGGTAGAAGTATGAATTCGTCCCTTTCTTTCGGTATCTGGAATCCGTTGTACCCGATGAACACCGGTTTCATTTTTAAATAAATTAAAAGCTTC
>CAYIMI010000015.1:0-11942 GCA_964364445.1 uncultured Gammaproteobacteria bacterium | reverse complement strand
TATTATGCTCAAAAAGGCCAAGGTGCATTTAAGAACAATAAACCTCTAAAGATTGTTGAAAAGCCATTAAAAGAATGTTTATTTGATGGGGTCGTTAGTTCTCGCCCAGATAAATATCCAGAGCTATTTAACAGCTTCAAAAACATTTTTCCTCACGTTTCTGGTTTTAGATCTATTTTCTCCATGGCCCTAAGTAACTGTTTATTAGCAGAAAATGTCTTTAACATCGTCGTCAACGGTCATACTTTTATCTGGGACATATCCGCGGCAAAATTAATCATCGAAGAATCTGGAGGTATTATGATTGATTTTAAAGGCCTGCCAATCAACTTTGATCTAAATAACCCCAAGCTGGCATACAATACTATCTCTTGCCATCCACGGCTAAAAAGTGAAATTCTAAAGTTTTTCTAATTCCAGTACTTCTCCCACCCTCAAAAGAATAGAGAAGTCCTGCCTAAAAATAATTAATTATTTACTTTGGATCTTCATGACAATATAAACTATTAAATTTAATAGGGGATTCCCAAGTGAAAAAACAGATAAAAGGCTACCAGCCGGAAAAGGGAATAATTGGGGATTAGTGATCATTAATTAAAAATAGATTTAATAATAATAAATTAATTATTGTCAATTTAGACTGTTATAACAAACCACCACTTCTCTTCTTCCAGTCGTGGTTAACGTCGTAAAAGCTTCATTTTACGACGTTGTATATCTTCCTTTCTCCAACAATATATACCCATTAATATGCCAATCTGTCAGTTGTAGCTTTTTTTGCTGAATATCTTCTAGGGAACAAAGATGTAGGCTTCTCTAAGATTGGTTATTATTAATATAGTTTTGTTTCTAAACTCTTTCATTGATAATTGACCATTAATAAAGCAATTTGACCTCTTCTCTTAACCTTGATTCTACCATTAAATATTTAGCCCGTCTTATAGTCCCAAACTGTATATTTTGAGGCTAAAATATAAGAATTAGGACACATCTGCTTGGTAAGAGAAACGTGTTGAGATTTAGATTGTAATAATAAGCTAAATAATAGTTTTAGCCTCGATTTTCCGCATCTATCCACATATTGGATACATACTATACGGAGTATAGAGACGATCCAATCCCTCATTTTTAGCTTCAAAAACTTGTGTTTTGTATTTAATATTTAATCTTTAATATTTAACATTTAATTTATGTCCTATAGTTATTCACGTCCGTATGTTTATAATTACTATAGGTTATTTATTCACGTTCGTGAGAATATCACTCCTCTATCCCCGACTTGCGGGCTTTACCAACTTAAAGATAATATTGTGATAGCCAATACGAAGACCCATACACTTATATATTCACGAATCGTTTCTGTGAATAACTTTTCGTCAATATGGTGATGGATAATTCCAGTGACGCTATAATAGGTTGCAGTCAAAAATAGCGCATATACAGCCGTCTTTGAAGGAATAAAAGAAACTACTAAGCCAGCTTCAACCATTAGTAAAGCCGTGAACAAAGAATAAGCTAAAACATCTTTATCAAGATGACGATTAAGCCTGATCGACCAGAATAGCTGAAGGCTTAACAAAAAAGCGCTTATCCCCGCCCCAATCATATTGATTAAAAAATTATATTTAAAAGAAAATAATACGTTATAAAATAAGAATGAAACGACCGCCTGATAAAAAAAATTAATGGAAAAAGCAGCTCGATAAAGCTGAAGGTTCTTCTCTACTCCCACATTGAAAATGTTGGCACAAAGTAGAACGGCGTAAATTGACACTTCATAGATAAAAATGAATGGTAATCTAGTTAGCCAACGGCCAGGGAAAAGAAAATAAAATAGATAAAAGAATAAGGTAATCAATTCCGGCATTAAAAAGAGTCCAAACCATCCAACATTTTTAATATCTTCCAATAAAGAAAAATAGCTCAATAAATAAGTAAAAATTAAAAAAACTGGCACAAAATAAAAGACTTTATCAAAAGTAAAGAATGTAGAAAAAAGCATCAATAAGCCTAAAGTCAAAACAGAAATAACCAAACGCACTCTTTTATCAATCTTTATTGCCTTTTTTTCAATAAACTGCCTCAATGCTTTTATATTAAACATAATATATTAACCTAAATTATGATAAACCCGCTGAACATCATCTAAGCCCTCTAAGGCTTCAATCATTTCCAAAACACTTCTTTCTTTATCCGAATCAAGCTTAATCGGAGTTATTGGTAAATAATCAATCTCCGCTAAATCATATTTTATATTATTCAAATGGGTTTTTAGTAAGCCAAAATGATCAAACGGAAAAAAAACAAAGAAATGACTTTCATCCTCATTTATATCAAAAGCCTCTAACTGCTCTCCAATCTTGAAGACTTCTTCTTCATTAACCTCTGCTTTCATAAAACTAACAAAAGCACACTTCTTAAAAAGATATGAAACTGAACCTTGGGTGCCAAGCTTACCAGAATTTTTTTCCAAAAAATTCCTAATCTCGGAAGTTGTTCTATTTGAATTATCAGTCGTAGATAAGATCAGTAAAAAAATACCATATGGGCCGAAGCCTTCGTAGATTACTTCTTTAAGCATTATTTTATTGGGTCCAAAGCCTTTTTCAATTGCCCGCTTGATATTTTCCTTTGGCATATTGGAAGATCTAGCCTTATCGATTGCTAAACGAAGTTTGACGTTGTTAACTGGATCAATAATTCCCCCACCCTCAATCACTGCAATTGTAATCAAATGAGACATCTTAGCAAAGACATTTGCCTTTATCCTATCATTTACCCCTTTTTTCCTTTTAATATTAGCCCATTTTGAGTGTCCTGACATATGCTCCTCAATTATACTTGACAATTGATTATTTTAAAATATACTTGGTCCTATCAAAGCATATGAAAGATATCTCTAGTCTTGAAAATCAGGCAATAAATAACGCCATGAATGGCCAATGGAATGACGCCATCAAATTTAATGAGGCTATCGTCAAGATTGATAAAAAAAACATCGAAGCTTACTTAAGACTAGGGTTTGCATATCTCCAAATAAATAAAATAAAAAAAGCAAGACAATTTTATTCCCAGGCCCTTAAAATTCAGCCGAATAATAATTTTGTTAAAAAAAACCTTGAAAGAATAAAAATTTTGGATTCTAAAAAATTAATCTCTTCAAACACTACCCCACTTGATCCTTTGCTCTTTGTCGATATCCCAGGGAAAACTAAAACAATTAGTTTAGTAAACTGTGGCCCAAAAAGTGTTTTGGCAAAATTAACAGTCGGACAGAAGGTTTTTTTGACCAGCAAAAAAAGAAGGGTTGAAATAAGAACAGAAGATAAAGAATATGTAGGCTGTCTTCCCGATGACCTTTCAAAACGACTGGCAATATTTATTAAAAATGGTGGTATTTTTTCTGTTTACATTAAGGAAACATCTTTAAAAAACATTACCGTTCTTATTAAAGAAGAAAAAAAGGGCACAAAGATGGCAAAATATGTGGCTTTTCCTTCTGATCTGAGTGTTAATCTATCTCGAATGGAAAGTTCATCAGGGGAAGAGATCAGTGATGATGACGCAGAAGAGATTAGTTTACTTGATTTAGAAAAGCTTGCCGAAAATTTAAACAATGAAGAAAAAGAGTATCTTCCTTTTGATCAAGAAGAAAAGAATGAAGAGTCAGAAAATTAACTTCGCTTTGCTCGGTAGTGAACTATCTTATTTCTAAAAAAAACTATTTTTCCTTTTAATTTTTTTCCTTGGATAAGGCGATTGATTTCTGAAGGAACATCAAAGTCTTTCATAGAAGAAAAAGCGAGGATAAAAGATAAAATTAATATTAGCAAGAATGTTATAAACATAAGTTATTTAACTTCCCAGTCTTTTTCCAAACCTCCTAATTCTAAAATTATATCAGATACGGTTGTCTCCCCTATCTGGGTTCTGCATTTAAAATAATCTGCTAATCGCAAAAATGTTTTTGACTCGCTTACTTTTTTATTGCTGACTAACAAACACTTAGATAAATTATTTCCTTGATCTGACAAATCAACTACACGAATCCCCTCTCCCTCAATGATCTGTCCAATCAATTGGGCGGTTTTATAACTCTTTGTATATACAATTTGAACATTGATGTCATAATTTCTATAGGATCTTTGGAAAAAACTGCCTTGAAATTTTTTGTAAAAAGCATTATGGTCAAATATATTATTGCCACCACCTGATTCAAAAGGTACTAGATCAATTATTTGAAAATTTTCTTTGCTATTGGATGAAAAAATATAAAATAAAAAAAGTTTATCAATTAGGTTGGCGTTAGAATTTGTTAGAATAATTTCCATAAAAGTTGGGGTTTGTTTTAAATTAGAATTATCATGATAAATAGTAGTTTTTTTTTGATAAAAATATAGATCTACTAAGGTTGAAGTCGCTACTGAAAAAGTTTTTCCAATAATAGCTGGTTTTTTTTCCAGATTCGCCAACTTACCAATCGCTCCAATTTTATATTGACCATAACCTCCCGGAACAACTACTTTAACTAAGTTAGAAAAAGATAATATATAATTGACATTCTTTCGGTCTAATGAGTAAAAACGTGTTTTCTCTCCATAAAAAACCACGTTGACTTTGTCTCTTCCCTTCAAAAACACTGAAGAAGTAACCAACTTAAACAAATAATAAATAAGGCAAACTAAAAGGAAGATAAAAATAATACTACTTCTCTTTGATATTTTATTACGAAATCCCATGTTCTATTTTGAGCCTCCTTATTTTATTGATGATATCTTCTTTATCTAACTTATGCCAAAGATAAATTTTTTTAATAATTGAAAGTGAAGCTTCAAATTCAGGCTGAATAACTAAATTCGCCCCCATATCCTTCATTCTAATCTGATCAGACTGTAGATGGACCCGGCTTATAACAAAAATGTTCTTATTAAGTTTCCTAGCATTTATGACAATTGATTCTTGTTCTAATCTATCTGGAACAGCTAAAATAATTATTGTTGCCTCCTCCACTTGAGCGTAATCAAGAATATCAATATCGGTTGGGTCTCCATAGATAATATTAGCACCTCGCTTCTTTGCCTTTTCCACTTGGTAAAAATTGTAATCAATAGCTACGTATGGAATATTTGCTAGCATTAGAGATCGACCAATATAACTTCCTATCCTTCCATAACCACATATAACAACATGATTTTTAATCTCTAATGTATCTATGGGAGATTGGTTACTGTCGATCCTATAGGCGATAAATTTTTCCAAAAAAGGTACATATTTTTTTATAAATTCCCTTATTGCTCTATAAAACCTGTCTTTATTATTAATGAATACTGGCGTTAGAATAAAAGTGATAAGTACAGAAGTAATTACAAATAGATATTTTTCCACTGTAATGACCTTACTTAGATAGGCTGATGACATCAAAATAAAAGCATCCTCATCAATCTGAAATAGATACATTGATAGATTAAAACTTGTCTTTGAATGAAATTTTAAGACTAAAAAAATTATTAAAATTACTAGGGCCTTAATGACTATTACTCCAGCAGTAAATAATAATATTGATGGTAAGTAAGGAATTACTCTATGTAATTCAATATGACTACCAATATAGACAAAAAATATTACTCCAAGTAAATTGCGGAAAGGTCTAATTTCAGAAAATATATGATAGTGCTCTACTGTCTGAGCCAGTAAAACTCCAGCCACCATCGCTCCGATTAAAGTCGGAATCTTCAATACGATTGACAATCCAACAACAAAAAAAATAAAAACAACAATAAAAAGATCAAATAATTCTCTTGAAGTTCTCGCTATTTTATTAAAAATCTTCGGTATAACTTTTTGCCCAAGATAAAATAGTCCAGCAATGATGAACGTTGCTTTAATTAGTCCAAATATTGTATCTTTGATTATCGTAAAGGCCGAAATATCTTTACTAGTTATTGAGGTAAAGATAATCAAGTATGGGATAAAAGCAATGTCTTGAAAAATTAGAATGCCCATGGCGATCTCACCAATAAATGAAGAGCTCTCTCCCCTATCTTGGATTATTTTTGCAACGATGGTCGTTGACGAAGATGATAGGGCTATACCAATTAAAAAGGATTCAAGTAGCGTAAAATTAAATAGCAAACTCAAAAAAAAGACAAATATCATTGATAAGAAAAGTTGAAACAACCCACCTATTATGATGAATTTCTTTAAAATGAAGACTCGACTAAAGTTTGTTTCTAGTCCTAATGTAAAAAGCAAAAATACTATTCCAAAATAGGCAAAACTTATTATTGCTTGGTTATTTACTAAATCTGGAAATAGATTTCCAATCAGCAAACCACCGGCTATATAGCCAATAAGAGGTGATAATTTTGCTTTTTTAGCAACAATGGCTAAAATAAAAGGAATGGCTAAAAATATGAAATAATTTAGCACCAAAGTTAAAGGAATCTCACCCATAAATAAGAGTATAACAGCTATTTTTATTTCCTTAGGTGTTTTTCGCAGTCAATACAAAATGAGGCTTCTGGAATCAGTTTTAGCCTTGCTTCAAGAACAGGTTTTTTACATCTTTCGCAATAACCGTATTTATTTTTATTTATTTTTTTTAAAGCATTATCTATCTCTTCAACTCTTTTTTTCATGTCCTTAATTTCGGCCTCTATGGTATCGTGGCCGACTTGTTCGCGGACATCTGTGTCTACCGCAGCATTATCTGAAGCATGATCAGGATCGGTAAACGGATCGTCTTTTTTAAGTGCTTCAATCTGATTAAGATTTTTTCTCCTTTCCTCCTCCAACCTTTTTTTTTGTTCTGAAACGAATTGCTTTGAAAAAATTTTGTCCATAATATTTTATGAAACTTAAAATGCCATTCCTAAAATAATATACAAAGTGAAAACTGATTGTCAATAGAATTATTGATGAAACCAAAAAATCTAGACTAAGACCTACGAAGTATAAACGATTGTCTTTGATTTTGTCAAACAGAAAAATAGTTAAAGCTAAAAACCAAAGAAAAAACTTCAAAAGAAAACCTTTATAATACTTTTCTTTTCTGATTTCAAATAATATTTTGTAGGCTATTAAAAGTCCTATTATTAACATCAAGCCTTCATATAAACCAACCAAGTGCCGCGCTCCATCAAAGCCAACATATTTTAATTTTAATAAAAAATTTGTTTTAGTTCCAATTTCTACTCCAGAAAAAAACGCTCCGATTTTACCAAAAACCAAGGCAACAAAAAGTGGAGTAATAAAATAATCAACTAAGTCATTAAAAATTAATTTTCGTGAATTGGCAAATAAATATAAAATTAAAACTCCACCAAAGACTGATCCATAAAAAGATATACCAGGATAACCATTTATAAGAACAAACTTTAATAAATTAAAACCAAAATCTTTAAAATTTAAAAATACGAAAATTAGTCTTCCAAAAAAGAGGGCTCCAAACATAGATAAAAATAATCCATCAAAGACATCTTCTTCTTTAAACGAGGTCAAACGAATATTTTTCCATAGTAAAAAAATCGCCCAAAAAAATCCCAAAACTAGAAATACACCAAAAGTATAAATTTTTATAAATCCAAGATTTAGGAGTACTGGCAACATAGTTTTTAGTATAATTTACCGACTATGAAAAAACAACTTAGAGTTGGCTTTGACCTAGACGGAGTTCTTTTATACAATCCCGCGAGAATAATAAGGCCAATAATGTCTTTCGTCAAAAAATATGTCTTGAAAAGAGATTTGAACAAATTTTATTATCCGAAAAATAAAATTGAAAAATTTATTTGGTGGTTGCTTCACAAATCAAGTCTATGGCCGTCTCATGGTATTAAAGAATTAATTAAGTTGGTTAAACAAAAAAAAATAAATGCCTATGTCGTTTCGGCAAGATATGAGCTGTTGCAAAAAGATTTTATTCATTGGATTAATATCATTGATCCAGATAAAGCTTTTTCCGGTTATTTTTATAATAATAAAAATGATCAACCGCAACTTTTTAAGGAAAAGATGATCAATAAACTTAAACTTGATATTTTTGTTGAAGATAATTGGGATATTGTTTCTCATTTAAATCTAAAATCCAAAGGCCAAAATCCAAAGGCTAAAATATTTTGGATATACAATTTACTTGATAGAAATATAAACTATAAATCCAAATTTTCGTCCTTAAAGAATGTTGTTGAATATATAAAACAATTAACAATTAATAATTAGCTATGAACATTCTTATTACCGGAGGTGTTGGTTTTATTGGAACTAATACAGCAATTTTTTTTGCTAAAGACAAAAAGAATAGAATTACAATCATTGATAATTTCAGTCGAAAAGAAGTTGATAAAAATGCTTTATTTATCAAAAAAAATTATCCTCAAATAAAAATAATAAAGACGAATGTTTTTGATATTGATAAATATTTCAATGAAATAAAAAAAGCCAACGTTATTATTCATCTAGCCGGACAAACAGCGGTTACAACTTCTATAGCTTATCCTGAAAAGGATTTTCAAGCAAATATTTATTCAACCTTTAAGTTATTGGAGACGGTCAGGATTAATAATCCAAAAGCAATATTTATATATTCTTCTACTAATAAAGTTTACGGTGACCTAAGTAAACACAAATTTACATCTCACCCCGATGGTATTGACGAATCAGAAAATTTAGATTTTATCTCTCCTTATGGTTGCTCTAAAGGTGCGGCTGATCTTTATTGTTTGGATTATGGCCGGGTTTATAATATGAATACGGTTGTCTTTCGACAATCATGTATCTATGGACCGTTTCAATTTGGAGTTGAAGACCAAGGTTGGATCGCTTTTTTTAGCAAACAGTTCTTGTTTAAAAAATCTCTAACTATTTTTGGGGATGGTCATCAAATTAGAGACTTGCTTTATGTTGAGGACTTAATTAATGCTTATCAATTAGCCATTAATAATATAAAAAAAATTCGAGGACAGGCTTTCAACATTGGTGGAGGAACAAAAAATGCCTATTCCCTACTCCAAGTAATTGATATTTTAAAGGATAATTTTGGTTATAAAATCAAAATTAATTTTGATAAAACTCGATTAGGGGACCAAAAATATTTTGTTTCAAAAAATAATAAAATAAAGAGAATGCTTGGATGGAAACCAAAAATAAATTTTCTTAATGGTATAAAAAATATGATCAGTTGGCAAAAAAATAATCTGTGAAAATTCTTTTTTTCTCACCATATTTTTATCCATATACATCAGGAGTAACTACCTATCCACAAAAAATATTTTCATATTTATCAAAAAAAAATCTTATCGAAGTTTTGACTTTTAAATATAAGAAGAAATCAAAAACTGAAGAAAAAATAAATGGATATAAAATAATTCGAATGAATTATTGGCTTAAAATCTCCAAGGGTTTTGTTTCGCCTCAATCAATTTTTAATTTTTTAAATAAGATTAATAAACAGGATTTAGTTATTTTAAATCAACCTAATTTTGAGGGATTCTTACTAGCAATAATTGCAAAGATCTTTGGGAAAAAAATTATTTCTATTTTCCACTGTCAAGTATTTTTAGAAGGAAATTTTTTAACAAAGATCGTTAACTTTATGTTGAATGCTTCGATGAAAACTCAACTGTATTTATCAGATAAAATTGTAGTTTATACAAGGGACTATGTTAACTCTCTCCCCTATTTTAAAATGTTTTATAACAAAACTCTAGAAGTTTTGCCACCGATCGAAAAATCTGTAGCTGATAAAAATTTTTTAAATAAATTACTGGGGTTGAAAAAAAATAATATCTGGATTGGATATGCGGGACGTATTTCCAGCGAAAAGGGTTTAGAATATTTGATTGATGCTTGTAGAGACGGGGCATGCCCCGTCTCTACATTGGTTTTTGCTGGTCCATACGGAAAAGATATTGCTGGTGAAAACAATTATTACAACAAAATTATTGATTTGCTAAGAAAATATAATATAAAACACATGTTTCTTGGAAATTTGACTGGTAAGCAGTTAAGCGCTTTCTATAGATCGATAGACGTTCTCGTTCTGCCATCAGTCAACCAAACTGAGGCTTTTGGTATGGTCCAGGCCGAGGCGATGATCAGCGGGACACCAGTAATCGCTTCCAATTTACCAGGCGTCAGAATATCTATCAGACTGACAAAAATGGGGATTATTGTGGAGCCGAAGAATGTAACTCAACTTAGTCAGGCAATCGGGAATATTTTAAAAAATAAAAATAAGTTTACCAATAAAGAATTAGTAAAAAACGCTCAGAATATTTTCGATATAAAGAAAGTTTATAAATTTTATGATAATTTGATCTATGAAAAAGATTGATTACTATATAAAAAAGTATTTAGAAAATCGGCCGATGTTTATGGCCATTATTCGTAGTCAAGAAGCAATTTTATTTCAGAAATATAATAATTTAATTAAGGGAAGAATCCTTGACTTTGGTTGTGGAGAAGGGTTTTTTGCAAATTTAGTGTTTGGAAAAAGTAGAATTAATATTGGATTAGATTTAATGGATAACAAACGCATCACTGAAGCAATCGAGAAAAAAATATATAAAAAAATAAGGTTATATGATGGAAATATTATTCCATTTTCTGACAATCATTTTAATACTGTTGTCTCCAACTGTGTATTAGAGCATATTCCAGATATTAAAAAATCAATAAAAGAAACTTATCGTGTTCTAAAACCGGGTGGGCATTTTATAACTTCGGTCATGGCTGACCAATGGGAAAATAATCTTTTTGGTCCAAAGATCTTTGGAAAAAAATATCTTACTTATATGCGAAAAACTCAAGTTCATAATAATTTATTTTCCAATAAAGAATGGCAGTCACATTTTAAAAAGGCTGAATTTAAAATACAATCAATCGATGGTTATCTTTATAGAAAAAGCTCTTTTTGGCTTGATATTTTTCACTATTTATCAATTGGATCTTTGATTAGTTATAAACTTTTTAACAACTGGACTCTCTTCAATATTCCCCTATTTAATAAGCTGAAGACTCAATTAATTAAGAAAATAATTATTGATGAAAATAATTTAAATACAGCATCGGCGTTGTTTTTTGTGTTAAAGAAGTGATTATTTATTTGCTGTTATTATGTAGCGGAACGCGAATAATTTTAATATAGGTAAATCACCCAAAAACAAATTAAGCTTTCTCAAAAAAACTATTTTATTAAATAACATCGGAGGAAATAACAATAGACCAATGATTTTAATGTCTTTAAAACCGGCCAATTTAAGTTGTTTTTTTAAATTAAAATAATTTATATAGATTATTCCTTTTTCAATTTTCCAATCTAAAAATAAACTGATAAATAATGACCAGCCAATGTTTAAGATATTTGGTTCTGAAAAAATTAAGAATCCATCTTTTGATAGAGATTGATAAAAAAGAGGAAAATAATTTTTTAGGTTTACGTGGTGAAGAATATCAGTTCCGCAGATAACATTTGAGTTTTCAGGCAAACTTAATCTCGTCTTTAACTTTTTTTGTTTTTTTATTTTTACGGCGTTGTGGTGAAGATTTAATAAAGATTTATTGCTAATATCAACCGACGTGACTAAAAAGCCTTCTTTTAAAAGTGGAATAGTTAATCTCCCATTTCCTGATCCAAAATCAACTACATTTCGTTTCTTTGAATTCTTTTTTATTAGCATTATCATTTGACTTAATTCGTCTTGAACATGAAGCGGAGGATCAAATAATCTATCTGAAAGGTACTGATTTTTTTCTGAATTAAAATGTTTTACTTGAATGTCTTTCATTTTTAAAAATTAAAACTTGGGGATGATCATAGACGGTAAAGCCTTCGTCAGACCATTGATCATTCATTGAAAATTGAAAATTCTTGCTTGCGCAAGCAAGGAAAATTGATAATTTTGGGAAAGAATTAAATTCCATAATTTTTTTATACTGTAATT
>CAYIMI010000014.1:0-12627 GCA_964364445.1 uncultured Gammaproteobacteria bacterium | reverse complement strand
ATTATTTTTTTCATAGATTTTTTAAAACCAAACTTAACTTTTTAATAAATAATAAGGTTTCCTTTTTTGTAATAATCAATGGAGGCATAATTCGTAAAACTTGAAGATTAGAGGAAGTTCCTGTAATTATTTTTTCTTTTAGTAAAATCGTTTGTACTTGTTTAGCATGTATGTCTAATTCAATTCCTAATAACATTCCTTTGCCATGAACTTTGATAACATGGGGCAGTTTAGTTATTTCTTTAATAAGTATTTGTCCCATTTTATGTGCATTGACAACGAGCTTTTTTTGTTTAATTGTTTGTATTGTTGCAACAATAGCTGCACTGATAACCGGACCACCACCAAATGTTGATCCTTGATCATTGAGTTTTACACTGGCAAGAATTTTTTTCGACACCAATACTGCTCCGGCAGGTAATCCTCCAGCGATACCTTTTGCAAGAGTTATAATGTCAGGAGTAATTTTATAATGGTCGCCATAAAACATTTTTCCCGTTCTTCCAAGTCCTGTCTGAACTTCATCAAAAATAAGAACAATACTTTTTTCTTCACATAATTGTTTTAATTGAATATAAAAATCAGACCCTGCTTCACTTATTCCAGCAATACTTTGAATCGGTTCAAGAATTACTGCAGCTGTATTGTTGGTAATTAATTTTTTTATACTTTCTATATCTCCCAGCTTGGCAAATTTTACATTAGGCATTAGGGAACCGATCTCTTTATGATATTTTTCAAAACCGGTAACGCTTAAGGATCCAATTGTTCGACCGTGAAAAGAACTAATGAAGGAAATAATCTCATCTTTTTGAGTAAACTTCTTAGCCAATTTTAGCGCTGTTTCATTAGCTTCTGTACCTGAATTGCAGAAAAAAACACTAGCAAATTTTCCTTTTGTTAATTCGATTAATGATTTAGCCGCAATCGCTCTTTGTGGATTATAAACAACGTTTGAATAGAATATTAATTTCTTCATCTGTTTAGAAACAGCTTTGACGACAGCCGGATGACAGTGACCAACAAGAGCAACGGCATGTCCTCCATAAAAATCAAGATATTTTTCTCCATTTTCATCCCATACATAACAACCCTTCCCTTTATTGATAACGAGTGGGAATTTTTCGTAAGTCAGCAATTGATATTTATTTTCTATCTTAATTGTATCCATATATTTTTATGGGTGTAAACCCGGAAATTGTAATCCTGTTATTTCTGGTAACCCGAACATGATATTCATATTTTGAATTGCCTGGCCAGCTGCCCCTTTGACTAAATTGTCTATGGCAGACGTCACAATTAATTTATTACCTTTTACATAAAGGGCAATATCACAATAATTTGACCCTGTAACAACCGCAGTTCGTGATTGATCCACCAATCTTATAAATGGTGAATTTTGATATGTTTTTATATATAATTTTTTTATATTTTCATAAGACATTTCTTCTTTCAGAAATATATAAACGGTTGTAAATATACCTCTCACCATTGGCGCTGAATGAGGTGTAAAAATCAAATCTATATTTCCACCTTGTAAGTCGTTAACCACTTGTATAATTTCTGGTAAATGACGATGACTAAAAACCTGATATGCTTTAAAATCGTTAGCTCGTTCCGGATGATGGGTAGATTCTAATGGTTTTATACCAGAACCAGACGAACCAGTTTTGGAATCAACAATAATATTGTTTAACAATAACTTTGCCTTGGCAAGTGGATATAATGCTAACGTTGCTCCAGTTGGGAAACAACCAGGACAAGCAACTAATTGCGCTTTTTTTATTTGTTCTTTGTAAATTTCCGGAATACCACAAACTGCTTGTTTTAATACATCAGCAGCATCATGGCTTATTTTGTAAACTTTTTCAAAACTACTTGCATCTTTGAGACGAAAGTCCGGCCCAAGATCAATAACCTTTGTTTTTTTCAGGTTTATATCATTAACTTTTTTCATACTAGCTCCAGCCGGAAGCGCTAGAAAAACCACATCTGCCTTTTTACTTAACTTTTTTATATCTTCCTGTTGAAACATCAACTGCGTAATATTTTTTAAATTGGGATGGATATCGCTTATTTTCTTACCAACATGAGATTGGGAAGTTACGCCAATTATTTTTACATAAGGATGGAATAGGAGAAATTTTAATAACTCTCCTCCCACATAACCGGAACCGCCGATAATTACAGCTTTAATCATATTTAATTATTCCTTTCTTTTTTAAAACTTGTAAAAGTTTATTAGTATCGTATCTAATATCTTGAGATGGAATTTTTAAAATATTTTCTATGTAATCAGTTCCAGCGGTATTGTTTGTGACAGGTCCGGCAAAGAAATCAATCTTTAAATTAAGAATCTTCAACATATCATATGATCCCTTTGCTCCTACTAAGTCGTGAGCACACATGATATTAAAGCTCATTGCCTTGGAAAATTCCTTATCATTAAGAAGTTTTTCTACTCCATACCATCCTATAATTCCATCACCAAGTTCAACAACAATGAGATCGGTTTTTTTCTTAGTTAATTTATTAATTATTGTTTTTGCCGCGGGAACAACTAGTCCGTGATTATTAATTGTTGAACTTATACCGACGTCTAGAAAACTTAGAACTTGATCAGCGCCTGCCTTCTTCATAGCTAATATATCTTTTTGAGCGGCGATGCCACTTAATTTTGCAGCAACAAAGTTTAATTTTGTTTTATTTTTAATCGATTGAATTAGTTTGACGGTCGCAGTAGTTTTTCCAACATTCATAGCCGTTCCCATAACAACAATAAGAGGAGCAGTCTTTAATAGAACTGAATCCAATTTTTGAATAGAATCATGAATATTTAAACTTTTATTATTCATAATAACTTCCCCCAATACTTTAACTGGGATAGGTAAATTTACAAAATCTTTATTCCATGAAGTTGCTTTTCCAATAACACCGCCAATATTAAGTACATTTAAAACGTCACCTGTTTTAATTTCTTTTGGAACAATTCCAACAATTCCTGCCAATGCTTTGCGTTCACCAAGGACTCCAATAATCAATTCACCCTTTTTTATTTTTGACATTACTCCGGTGGTTAATTCAAGTTTTCCGTATTTAGTTTGTTCTTCTAAAACTTTTACAACCACAGCCTGTCCATCCACAGCGTGGATTTTTTTCGATATATAAACTTGTTGATTAAGATTTATATTTTTTAATACTGACCCAATTTTATTTACTATAATTTTTTGAGTTTTCATATTTTTTTGTTAGCTTTTTGAGCTAAAATGCTTTGTAATCCGTAAATCTTCGAAAAACCAGCCGCTTCTTGACCAGTCCAAAAACTATTTTCCTCACCATAGGTAGCGATTTTTTGATCCATCAAAGAATAAGGACTTTTATAACCGACGATAATAATATTGCCTTTAATTAATTTAATTTTTACTTGGCCGGTCACTTTTTTTTGACTGCTATCAATCAGAGCTTCAATGTCTTTCACAACCGGATCAAAATAAAGAGCTTCATGAAGAAAGTTTCCGTAAGCTTCGGTCAAAATGTCTTTCCAAAAGAGTTGCCATTTTGTTAGAACTAATTTCTCCAACTCTTTATGAGCTTTGATTAAAATTAACGATGCCGGAGCTACAAAAGCGACTCGACCTTTTACCCCCAAAATCGTATTACCCAAGTGGATTCCTTTTCCAATACCGTGTTTGACACCTAGATCATTAAGATGTTTCATGATCTCTATTCCAGCTATCGGTTTATTATCAATATGTGTAGGCAAACCACTTTCAAAATTAACAACTATTTCCTCTCCAATATTTGGCGCATCTTCAATTGAAGTAATTGGGAAAACTGAATCTGGCGGTGAATCCCATGATCCCTTAGTTTCTTTTCCGCCAATAGTTATTCCCAGCATTCCTTGATTAATTGAATAATCTTTTTTTGTTTCATTAAAGGGAATACCGTTTTTTTTCAAAATTTTCATCTCTTCATTTCTACTAATTGATAAAGATCTAATCAGTGCGATTATCTTTAAATCTGGAGCAAGAACTTTGATCGTGACATCAAAACGAACTTGATCATTACCAGCCCCAGTTGATCCATGAGCGACTACAATTGCGCTTTCTTTTTTAGCAATTTCAACTAATTTAGCAGCAATAATCAATCTTTCGGGGCCGGCTGATAACGGATAGACCCCGCCTCTTAAAATATTTCCCTTAATGATGTAAGAAGCAATTTTTTCGTACAACTCTTTTTTTCCATCAATAAAATAATGTTTGATGGCACCAACTAATTCTGATTGTTTAGCTATGTATTCTTGATCTTTTTTAGTAAAACCTCCGGTATCAACCGTCATAGTAATAACTTGGTAGCCTTTTTTCATCAAATAAAAGGCACAGAAAGAGGTATCCAGACCTCCGGAAAATGCGAGAACAACTTTTTTGTTTTTATTTTGTTTTTTCATATTTATTTATAAATTAATAATTTAAGCCATTAAAAAACCCCGCACTTAGCGGGGGATTAATAATATTTTTTACTCTTTAGGCCATAAAAATACTACCCTCCCCAAAGAGTCGCCTTGAAGACGAATTGGATACGAATAGTACTTTTAACATAGAAAAAGTATAACATACTATTCTAAAAATAAAAGTGCTAAAATAAAGTTATGACAAATATGAAAAGCAAATTATCGTTACTACTGATATTAGTTCTATTGTTTATTGGTTTTGTTGGAGTTCGATTCTTTATCTTAGATAAACAAAATGAATATGGGAAGATGAAGATAATTTCTTCGCCGACTGCAAGCATCTTTCTTAATAGTACTTTTATTGGAAAAACACCTTTTGAAGATAAATATAAAGTTGGGGAATATTTACTAAAGTTAATTCCAGAAACAACTGCAACTGACACGGCTTCATGGAACGGCAAAATAAATATTTATAAAAACTCACTTACTTACGTTAATCGTGAACTAGGTTCGTCGGATATTGCCTCAGCTGGTGAAATATTTACAACAACAAAAATGACAAAAAAACCAAAAAATGCCGAGTCAGGTGAAATTTATGTTGAGACAGAACCTCAAGGAGCGATCGTTACGTTAGATGGAGATGAAAAAGGAGTGGCTCCAGCTTTAATGGAGAACGTTTCAAGAGGTGATCATGAGCTATCCGTCTTTATGCCTGGTTTTTTCCGAAGAACTCAAAAGATCAATGTTGATTCTGGCTTTCGGGTTAACGCCGCCTTTAAATTAGCGATCGATCAAAGTTCTTCATTTGCAAAAGACCCAGATGACAAAACAAAGACAGCCAGTAGCAGTGGGTCAACGGCGAGCAAAACCTATGTAAAAATAAAGGCTAATGATCAGGGTTGGCTCAGAGTGAGGGTTGATGGTGCAATTGATGCCAGCGAATCAGCCAAAGTCAAGCCCGGGGAGAAATATGAATTTCTGGATGAGAAAACCGGCTGGTTTAAGATCAAATTTAATGATAATAAGGATGGGTTGGTTGAGGGAGAGTTTGCTGAAGGATGGATATCTTCGGAGTATTCTGCAAAAGAATAAATTATTTCTTCTTCCAAATAAACTTATTATAAAGAATATAAGAATATGGGATGATGATAAAGGCGATGATCAATATTTTGTAAATAATCCATGAGTTTGGCGTATCTCCGATGAATTTTAAAGCAAGACTAAGTCCAACTCCTTGAATAATAATTGAACCGGATGAAACAAAATTAAAGGTTACAAATTTTATCAGATAAGCAAAAAAACCTCCAACAATTTTCTTATCTTTAAAGCTCCAGAAATTGTTAAGCATGAAGTTGAAAAAGATAGCCAGTTCGGCACTGTACATATTGGCTGGTGCTTTAGCTATGTGTAATTTATTTATAAATAAATATGCAAAAGAAAAATCAACTGCAAAACCGGCTAAACCAACGATGACAAACTTAATAAAAGAGGAATTTTTAAAGACATACAAAAATGTTTGAGAGCTATATTGAAAAGTGTTTATTTTAGAAATTCCAGTTGTTCTTTCTTTAAAATGAATTGGAATCTCACCAAGGACAGCGTTATTTTTTATCGCAAAATCTAGGAAAGCAACTTGGAATACATATCCGGAGTAATTTTTTAGGTAATCATAGGCGTTTTTTACAACCCAAAATTTAATTGCTCGATAGCCATTAGTCCATTCGGTTACTTTTAATTTCATAAACCCAAATTTAATAACTGAATTAGCCCCAATCGATAGTATCTTTCTATGTAAACCCCAATTTTTTGGAATAGAACCTCCCATAGAGTATCTTGTTCCAACAACAAAATCAGCTCCTTGCTCAATTTTTTTAATGAATTCTGGTATTTTGTTAGGATCGTGTTGTCCATCAGCGTCAATTTGTATTACTAAATAAGGATTAATTTTTTCTTCACAATATTTAAAGCCTTTTAGATATGCTTTTCCGAGACCCTCCTTTTCCGTTTCTAGTAAATGAAGGTTAGGAAATTTTTTTTGTAATTTTTTGACTTTTTCAACTGTCCCATCCGTCGATCGACTATCAACAATTAATAAGTATAGTTCCCAATTTGGGAGGCTTTTAGCCTGGTAAAAGACCTTATTTACCAAATTTTCAATTTCGCCCTTTTCATTATATGTTGGAGCAACAACTACTACTTTTTTCATAAGTTTTTAAAATACTCAATAGTTTTTACTAATCCTTCTTCCAAATTGACTTTTGATTGCCAATGTAAAAGTTTTTTAGCTTTTGTGATATCAGGGCAACGCTTTTTCGGATCATCTTCGCCAATAGCTTTAAAAATAACTTCCGATTGAGATTGACTCAATTTTTTTATTATATCAGCAATTTCAAGTATTGTCTTTTCATTAGGATTACCAATGTTAATAATTTCTCCTGCGAGATTCTGAGTAGTCGCGAGCGAATACAAACCATCGACCATGTCCGAAACATAACAAAGTGAGCGCGTTTGGGATCCATCGCCATAAACGGTCAATGGTTGGTTGTTAATTGCTTGATTGACAAAATTAGAAACCACCCGTCCATCATCCTTTTTCATGTAAGGTCCATAAGTATTAAAAATACGGGCAATTCTAATATCTTTTTTATATTTTCTAAAGTAAGCCATCATTAAAGCTTCTGCAAATCTTTTACCTTCATCATAACAAGAACGAGGACCAACAGAATTAACGTTGCCAAAATAACTTTCTTTTTGAGGATGTTCCAATGGGTCGCCATAAACTTCAGAAGTTGAAGAAAAAACCAGAGTCTTTGAATTGCTTTTGATAAAAAAGTCCAGAATATTCATGAGCCCTACGCTATTTGTTTTAAGAATTTCAATCGAAAGATTTTCAAAATCTTTTGGGGATGCGGGGGAGGCAAGGTCATAAACAATATCAAAACTTGGCAGATCAGAAAAATTAAAATTAGTAATATTGGCCTCAATTATTTTTAAATTCTCCGATTCGAAGGATAAATTTTTTTTACTTCCGGTAACAAAATTATCGATGACAACGACTTCATCATTTTTGGCAAGATGAAACTTAGTCAAATGAGAGCCTATAAAACCAGCACCGCCAGTAATAAGGATTTTCATTATTGTGGTCTTCCAACTGAATAATATTTGAATCCTAATTTTTTCATACTCACTGGGTCGTAGATATTTCTACCATCAAAAATGACAGGGGACTTAAGTAATAATTTGACCTGATTTAAATCTATCTGTTTAAATTCATTCCACTCGGTTGCAATGAAAAGTGCATCGGAATCTTTTACTGCTTCATATTGATCATTAACAAAAGTTATTTTTTCACTAAAACTTTTTTTAACATTTTCCATAGCGACTGGATCATAAGCTTTTATAGTAAAACCTTTTTTAATGAGTGAATTAATAATATATAAGGCTGGAGCTTCTCTTATATCGTCAGTATCAGGTTTAAAGCTTAACCCCCAGACGGCAATATTTTTACCGGGTGAGTATTTGATAATTTTTTCAATCATGTTTTCTTTTGCCTGTTTATTAATATTTTCAACAGCTTTTAAAAGAGAAGTATCAATATTGAGACCGTTACCGATTGCAAGAAGTGCTTTAACGTCTTTAGGAAAACAAGATCCGCCATATCCCAGTCCCGGAAAGAGGAAATTGCGACCAGTTCTATGATCCAGACCAACTCCATCCAAAACTGTTTCTACATCTCCTCCTGTTTTTTCACAATAAAAAGAAATTAAATTAGCAAATGAAATTTTAGTTGCAAGTATAGAATTTGATGCATATTTGATAAGTTCTGCCGAAGCTAAATTAGTTATTACCCGTTTACCACCGATTGGTTTATGAAGGTCAATCAGGATCTCTTTTGCTTTATCTGATTCAGATCCTATAATTATTCGGTCAGGGATTAATGTGTCTTTTATAGCTGTTCCTTCGCGCAGAAATTCTGGACAGGAAGCTACTGCAAATTGAGCATCGTCAGATTTATGTTTATTTATTATTCCTTCAATTTTGCGATTTGTTCCCAATGGAACAGTGCTTTTACATGAAACAACTGTAAACCCTTTTTTTAAATTTAAGGCAATTTCTTTGGCGACGGTAATAACTGCTGAAAGATCAGCTTCGCCGTTTTCTTTAGGAGGGGTTCCAACAGTAATGAAGACTATGTCTGATTCAGATATAGGTTTTTTATAATCAAGGGTAAAAATAATTCTTTTTGCAGATAAATTCTTTTGAAGGAGCTCTTTTAATCCTGGTTCATAGATAATCGGATCCCCAGATATCAATCTATTGATTTTTTCTTGAGTATGCCCAATAACATGAACTTTATTTCCAAAATCAGCAAAAACGCAAGCGGTTACCAATCCAACATAGCCATGTCCGACGATTGTGATTGTCATAAAGTTATATTCTACAACTGTTTCTTAATTTCTTCCAATCCCATTTCAAATGTTTTCATTTTCCAAAAATTATTTTTATTGCTTTTAATAGTCGCATACTGAGGTAGTCGCGATTTACCTTTAACGTATTCTTCATAAGTAGTTTTTCCGATTAATGCCTTATTTAAATTAAATTTTTCAGCAACCATCATCGTGGCATCATAGGGTGAAATAGAATCAGACCCAATTAAATGATAGGCCTCTGGTGAATAATTGTTAAATAAATATTTTAGTCCATAAGCAATATCGTCTATAAAAGTCGGCGTCATAAGAGAGTCGGTAATCATCGATAATGGTTTATTATTTTCCAAATAGAACTTAAAAGTTCTAAAAAAATCCTTTTTCAATTCAAAGTTGGCCCGGTAAGGATAAGCCATTCTCACAATCATCGCTCTATCCTTAACAACTTTTTCACCTTCATATTTTGATAAAGCATATACTCCTATCGGATTTGGAAGTGAATCTTCATCATAGGGAGGAGTTATTCCATCAAAAACAAAGTCAGTTGAAACATAAATAAATTTTTTTTGTTTTTGGTTGACGGCTTCAAAAACATTTTTAGTGCCATCACGATTAATTTTAAAGCAAAGCTCTTTATTTGTTTCGGCTCCTGGGACATCGGTGAAAGCCGCTAAATGAAAAAAAATATCAAAATCTAAATCTTTTAATACACTATCAACTTGTTCTCGATTGGTAATATCCATCAACTTTTGGGGTAACGGAATAAATTCAAAATCATTTTTAAGTAGTTCAACGATTCGGGAACCAACCAAACCATCAGCACCGGTAAGAGCGATCTTGATCATTTGATTCTCCTCCACCAACTTTCATTGTTCTTATACCAGTCAATGGTTAAGTTGAGGTAGTCATCAAATCCATGTTCCGGTTTCCAGCCTAGTTCTTTATTTATGCTCGACCAGTCAATCGCATATCTTCGGTCATGACCGGGGCGGTCTTTAACAAATTCAATTTGGGTTTCATCTTTCCCCATAATTTTTAAAATCTTTTTAATAATATCTATATTAGAAATGTCTTCTGTTAACCCACCAACTAAATATGTTTCACCAATTTTTCCTTTTTGTAAGATCAGGTCAATCGCTTTACAGTGATCTTCAACGTATAGCCAGTCACGTACATAGAGTCCATCTCCGTAAACAGGGACTTTTTTCCCTTCAATAATATTAGTTATTGCCAAAGGAATCAGTTTTTCTGGAAATTGATAGGGGCCAAAATTGTTTGAGCAATTCGAAATAGTAGTGGGTAGGTTGTAGGTGGTAGCATAAGCGCGGACTAAATGATCGGATGAGGCTTTTGAAGCAGAATAGGGGCTATGAGGATTATACGGAGTATTATCATTAAATTTTTCTTTGGAATTTAACTCCAAAGCACCAAAAACTTCGTCGGTTGAAACGTGATGAAATCGCGTTTTATTTTTTAAAGCCGCTTCAAGTAAGATGTATGTTCCTTCAATATTCGTTTTGATAAACGGAGCCGGATCCATTATAGATCTGTCAACGTGAGATTCGGCAGCGAAATGAACTATTACATCGGTTTTCTCTGTCAATGAGTTGACTAGTTGAGGGTTACAGATGTCACCTTGAACAAATTCATAATTAGGATTTTTTTCAACTGATTTTAAATTTTCAAGATTTCCAGCGTAGGTGAGTTTGTCTAAATTAACAATTTTATCCTGTGGATATTTTTTCAACCAATAAAGGATAAAATTACTTCCAATAAATCCCGCTCCACCAGTCACAAGTAGTTTCATTAGTAAAATTATATAATATATTCATGTTTTTAGATGCTATAAAAAAATTGCACAAAAAATCATACCAACCTTTAAATATTATCGAAATATCCGAAGACAGATTGATTAATAATTATAAATATCTATCTTCTATAAATCCTATAATTAGAATCTCTCCAGTTTTAAAAAGTAATGCTTATGGCCATGGAATTCTTGAAGTTGGATCAATTCTAGATAAATTAAATCCGGTATTTTTTTGTGTTGATAGTATTTACGAAGCATATCAATTGTTCAAAGAAAAAATTAAAACTCCAATTTTGATTACTGGTTATGTAAATCCAGAAAATTTAAGGGTAAAAACCCTTCCTTTTTCCTATGCCGTGTTTGACTTAATTCAATTTCGAGGTCTATTAAAGAGCCAGCCGGAAACAAAAGTTCATTTATTTATTGATACTGGTATGAATAGAGAGGGATTAAGAGTTGATGAATTAGAAAATTTTTTAAAAAAATTAAACAACAAAGAAAAAAATAGCATTGAAGGATTAATGTCTCACTTAGCGTTTTCAGAGGAACCAAAAAATGTTGATACGAAAAAACAAATATTTCAATTTAAATTAGCAATAAAAATATTAAAAAAATGCTTAATTTTTCCGAAGTGGATTCATTTGGGCAATTCTTCAGGCTTATTAAATCAAAAAAAGTTGGAGCTTCCTTTTACAAATGTTGCAAGGACAGGTTTGGCATTGTATGGAATAAGTTCAGTAAACAATAAAGGACTCAAACAGATCTTACAATTAAAAACCCATGTGGTTCAAGTGAAAAAAATAAAAAAAGGCGAAAAAGTCGGATATGATTTTACCTATCAAGCAAAACAAGATGGGGTCGTTGCAGTTTTGCCGATAGGCTATAACGATGGTATCGATCGAAAACTTTCAAACTCAGGAATTGTTTTAATAAAGAATAAAAAATGTCCGATTATTGGTCGGGTCAGTATGAATTTGACCGTTGTAGATGTTTCTGCCGTTAAAAATATACAAGTTGGGGATGAAGTTGTTGTTTTTTCTAATAATGACAATGAAAACAATATTTTTAATTCGGCAAAAAAGACAGGTATGATTCCATATGAAATCTTAATTCATTTGGAGCGCACTACAAAAAGAAAGATCATTTAACTCTTTTCTTCAAATGAGGTTTGTTTATTAAGTTTTCTAAAACCAGCCATCGCTTCTTTTTTATTGGATGGGCAACGTCATCCTTAAATACTTTTGTAGCGGCAGTATTAAATCGGGGAGAGTACATAGATGCATATACCCAACTAAATCCAACCTTTTTACAAAGCCTGACAGTATTTTCAAATTCGTCGTCAGTCTCTCCACAAAACCCAACGATTATATCTGTGGTTAATTTAATATCCTTAATTTTAGATTTCAATTTCTCAACAATATTTAAATACTCTTCGCTTGTATACCAACGATTCATTCTTTTTAAAACATTATTATCTCCTGATTGTATTGGCAAATGTAATCTTCTGCTAATATTTTTATTTTTAACCATAACTTCTATTAATTCGTCGGAAAAATCCCAAGGGTTACTGGACATAAACTCAATTTTTTCAAAACCCATCTTAGCCACTTCGTTTAGTAAGTGAGGGAATAGAGTAGGGATTCGATAGCGACCGAGGTGTTTAACATAGACGGGTTTATAGTTTTTAATTTTAAATTTTAAATTTTCAATTTGTTTCGGATTTTCAAAATATTTCTTGTCCATGTCACGCATAACCTGGATATTTTTTTCACCGACTAATAAGTCGGCCCCATATGAGTTAACATTTTGTCCCAATAACATCACGTTTTTGTACCTCTTTTTTTTAAGTTCAAGACATTCAAAAATGACGTCTTCATATGGTCGGCTGATTTCACGACCTCGGGTAAAAGGAACTATACAAAAGGTACAAAAATTATTAC
>CAYIMI010000013.1:9469-13806 GCA_964364445.1 uncultured Gammaproteobacteria bacterium | reverse complement strand
AGCGCAGCGTTTGGGACGCTGAGGCCGCGAGTTCAAGTCCCGCCGCTCCGACTTTGTCTCGCCGAAGCTTTTAGCGAAGGCGGAATTAGGTAACTCCATGAAAAAAATTCTTTTTATTTCATTTATTTTAATTGTTATTGTTTGTTATTTTGTATTTAAAAATAATTATTGTCAAAATAATCAGGCCAAAAAATATTTTATTAATAACAAAAACTACTGTTTGTTAACTGCTAATAATCAAGACGAGTGGGAGAAGGGGCTGATGTTTTATAAAAAACCGGTTAATTTTGATGGAATGATTTTTATTTTTCCGGAAAAACAAATGAGAACTTTTTGGAATAAGAATACATATATGGACTTAGATATATATTGGTTAAATGACGAAAAAGTAGTTAATAAGAGTTATCTTCCGTCGATATTAAAATCCAAGGAAATAGTAACCGTAAATTCAGAAGAAAAAATTAATAGGGTAGTGGAAATCATTAAATAATTATTTTTTCAGCGCTTCAATTCCCGGGAGTGTCCCTTTCTCAATAAACTCAAGCATAGCTCCTCCTCCGGTTGAGATGTGAGTAATTTTATCAAGATATTCTTTTTTAGAAATGGCCGCCAGTGTATCTCCACCACCAACAACTGAAATTGCGTCACGATTTTGAGCGATTGAGTAATAAACAAAATCCGTTCCTTGTTTAAATTCAGGATTTTCAAAATATCCAACCGGCCCATTCCAAATAATAGTTTTTGCTTTGGCAATGATTCCTCCTATTTGAGCGAGAGTTTCCGGACCAATATCAAATATTGATTTATTTTCAGGAATATTTTCAATCTTTACCACTTCGCTTGTTTGATCATCTTTAGTCTTTGCGACGACCGCATCAACTGGCAAAACTAAAAAAGCCCGACCTCCTTTTGCTAAAGAAAGCATTTTTCTTGCCTGCTGAACTGCTTCATATTCACAGAAACTTACTCCAATTTCATGTCCTTGAGCGCAGACGAAAGTATTAGCCAGGCCACCGCCAATTATTAAATAATCAACCATATTGACTAACTTATTTATCAAACTAATCTTGGTCGATATTTTAGCTCCCCCAATAATTGCAACAACTGGTTTTTTAGGATTTCTTAAAACTCCGGATATTACTTGCAATTCTTTTTTAAGAAGTAAACCACCGTATGATGGTAAAAATTTAGGTGGACCGACGACCGATGTATCTGATCTGTGACTGACTCCAAAGGCATCATTGACATAAATATCACCTAAAGAAGAAAGCTGTTTGGCAAATATAGTGGAGTAATCTTTTTCTTTTGGAAAAAATCTGATGTTTTCCAGAATAATAATTTTTTCTTTTTTTCCTTGGACTTCCTCAAGATTTTTAACCAAAAGTATTGAAACATCTGGTAAGTACTCTTGCAACTTATCAACAACAACTTTTAAAGAAAATTTTTCATCAACTCCCTTTGGACGTCCAAGATGAGAGATAATTATCAGGCGGTTATTATTTTTTAACAAGAAATTTATGGTTGGCAATGATTGTTTGATACGAGCACTATTGGAGATAGTGTAGTCTTTGTTCAAAGAAACATTAAAATCTACTCGAAGAAGAACGGCCTTGTTTTTAATCTCAACTTCATCGATATAAATAATCTTTTTCATTATAAATTTTCTGAAATTTTCTCGACGAGATCAACGAGTCGAGAAGAATAACCCCACTCATTATCATACCAACCGAATATTTTTACTAAATTGCCATTAACTACTTTTGTATAGTTGGCATCGAAAATACAAGAAAAAGGGGAGCCAATATAGTCTGATGAGACTAAAACTCTTTCTTCATAACCTAGAATTCCTTTCATCGAAGTCTCCGACGCTTCTTTAAATTTTTTATTTACTTCTTCGGCCGTTGTTGGCTTTTCTACTACAGCAGAAATATCTGTGATCGAACCGGTAGCAACCGGAACTCGAAGTGACATTCCGTCAACTTTTCCTTTTAACTCAGGGATAACTTTAGCAACTGCTTTTGCAGCACCCGTTGTTGAAGGAATAATATTCATAAAAGCAGCTCGAGACAAACCTTCTTTTTTCCCGGCATCATCAAGTAATTTCTGACTGATGGTCATCGCATGAGTAGTTGTTAAAAATCCGCTTAGGACCTTAAAATTATCATTAATTACTTTAAACATTGGAGCGGCGCAGTTTGTTGTACATGAAGCGTTTGAAATAATTGTTTCGTTTTTAAAATCAAATTTATCATCATTTACTCCGAGGACAATAAAGGGCGTTGCCTCATCACTGGCAGGAGCCGTTAAGATAACTTTTTTTGCAGAACCTTTTAAATGTTTCTCTAAATCAGATTTTTTCTTAAAAGCACCAGTCGCATCAACGACGATGTCCACGTCATATTTATCCCAAGGAATATTCTCAGGTTTATCATTAAGTAGTGTTAATATTTTTTTACCATTAACGGAAATTCCGTCAGTTTCTTCTTTGACTTCCATTCCAAATCTTCTATAAACCGAGTCAAAGGCGAGAAGATAGGAGATCATTGAAGTCGCTGTTTTTCTAGTATTAATCGCTACAATCTCAAAATTGTCTCGAGTCAAAGCAATTCTTGTAAAAGCCCGACCAATTCTTCCGAAACCATTCAAACCGACTCTTAGTTTTTTCATAGTTGTAATAATTTATTTATAATAATGATGATGCGTGGTAATATATCTAACTGTTCCGGAAACTCCCCTAATCACGATAGAATGAGTAATCACTTTATTTTTTCCAAAAACTACTCCACTGAGAAGAGGGCCATCAATAACCCCCGTGGCCGTAAATGTCAATTCTTTTCCTTGAGCCAAATCCTCAGAGGTAAAGATTTTATCAACATTTTTAATACCAGCTATTTTAATTTTTTGAATATCAACTTCTTTTTTTGGTTTAAATTGACATAAAATTTCTCCACCTAATATTTTTATAGGTACAGCCGTCAAAACCGCTTCAGTTGATCCACCAATCCCCATCAATAAATCAATCCCACTTTCAGGAAAGCAGGTAGCAATACCAGCGGCAACATCACCGTCAGTAATTAATCTGACTCGAGCGCCGGCATCGCGAACTTCCTTGATTAAGTCATAATGTCTTTCCCGATCCAAAATAACAACGGTAATATCTTCAACATTTTTACTCAAAGCTTTAGCGGCTTTTTCAATATTAACTTTTGTTGAGGCTTCAAGATTAATGGCGTTTTTACCGAGTGGGCCCACGGCAATTTTTTTCATGTAAGTGTCCGGAGCGTGGAGAAGACTGCCTTTTGGGCCGGAAGCAATAACGGTCATGGCATTATATCTTCCATAAGCAACGCTTGAAGTACACTCAAGTGGATCAATTGCGAGATCCATAGCTGGACCTTTGTTTGTTCCGACTTTTTCCCCAGTATAAAGCATTGGAGCCTTATCTTTTTCACCTTCACCAATGACGACAGTTCCGGAAAAATCAATTTGATTAAAGCGTGTTCGCATAGCGTTGACTGCTGCACCATCAGCCTGATTTTTGTCGCCTCGACCAATCCAGTGAGCGGCTCCAATTGCGGCAGCTTCAGTAACTCGAACGAATTCTAAAGCGAGATTTCTATCCATAATTGTTTTTCTTTACGATTAATTATAAAATATTTGTATTAAATAATTCTAACATAATCATATGTCCACTCAATCTGCGGATGATAATTTAAAAAGAGTTACCAAGGAATTAGTGTCTTCAAAAAAAGGAATTTTGGCGGCTGATGAAAGTTCGGGAACGATGAATAAGAGATTAGATGCAATTAAAGTTGAGGGTACATTAGAAAATCGCTCAATGTGGAGAGAGGTAGTAGTAAGTTCACAAGGTATTGAAGAGGCGATTAGCGGAGTAATTCTATTTGATGAAACTCTTCGAACGCCACTACCTAACGGAAAGATGATCGTTGATCTGCTTAAATCGAAGAATATTCATCCAGGTATTAAGGTTGATCTTGGTTTGGTAAAAATTAATGAACAAGGAGAAACTTTTACTCAAGGACTTGATAAATTAGAGGAAAGATTGGTTGACTATAAAAAAATGGGAGCAACTTTTGCCAAATGGAGGGCTGTTTATAAAATTGGTGAAAATATACCTTCAACAGTTGCTATTACATCAAACTCAATTGGACTTGCCCAGTATGCTTTTCTTTGTCAAAAGGTTGGACTCGTTCCAATTGTTGAGCCAGAAATATTAGTACTTGACGGGAGTCACAATATCAATAAAAGCAAAGAAGTAACAAATAAAGTTTTAAAAGAAGTTTTTTATTGGCTTAAAAAATTTGAGGTTAAAATGG
>CAYIMI010000013.1:0-9369 GCA_964364445.1 uncultured Gammaproteobacteria bacterium | reverse complement strand
GAAGCTTTACAGGCCTGGGTGGGAAAGCCAGAAAACGTAAAAGTCGCCCAGGATGTTTTTATGGTCCGAGCCAGAAAAGTCTCACAGGCGAGAGACGGGAAATGAATTTTTATATATCACGCTCACGTCGTCACGATAGACTTCTTTCCAATGATATTTTTTTGACTCTTTTTGTAATAAAAGATCTAGGAAAGTACCGTTTATAATTAAAAGATAATCGGTTTTCCATTTATTTAATTTCTCATTCCAGCCAGGCTTTGTTTGCAGTATGTCTAAAGAAACTTGATATGGGCTTTGCCCATTTTCGTCCTTCCAAGCAGGCATTCTTCCATCAACAAATACTTTAACGTTGGGTTTTTTCCATATCAAAAATCCTCCCCATTCATAAGTATTAAAAACATTACCCGTTAGTTGAGGAAATTTTTCTATTGCCTGACAAGGATAAGTAGTCGGACCTTTGTGACAATATTCAGTCCATGAGGTATCAAATTTTATTGTTTGAGGAATATGAATAATAAGAGTAAAAATAATCATCGAACATAAAATAGGAATAATCATCTCGTGCCTTAAATTTTTTAAACTCTTAAATAAATCTTTTATAACATAAAAAAATATTGGATAAAAAAAAGGCAAATTTCTTCGAGCGTTCAAAGACAGAAGATAGAAAAAAACTAAAATTAGCAAATAAAAAAAATTAACAGGTTTTTTCTTACTAATGATAATTAGTCCAATAATTGTTAAAGAGGTAATTAAAACTAAATGGAGAGGTGAAGGTCTTACCCATTCGGCGATCATAGTCCCAAGAGGAGAGGTAGAGTGATTAAAAATTTCTCGATAGACATCAATACCAAAAGGATTAATGAGAGTTGTCAAAAACGAAATAAAAATAACCAACAACTTCTGAGGAAAATTAATAGGCCTATCCTTATAAAAGAGAAAAAATATTAATACAAAAAGACCAATAAAAAATCCAATATGGAAATTTACCCAAAATAAAAACAAAATTGGAATAAAGAAAAATGATTTTTTATTTTTTGATTCGAGCAGCCAAAGCAAAATAAAAACAAATAAATAAGTAATAATTTGCGGCCGGAATCCTAAGTTGAAAATATAATAAGGCAAAATAAAAGAAATAAGATAAGTGACCAAGCCAAGCTTTACATTATTGATGAGTCTGATAAAGATCAAAGCCGCTAAACTAAAAATAATCGATCCCAGAAAACTTATTCCCAAAAAACCCCAATGATCATAAATAAAAGAGGTTATAATATCCGATAAATGTCCGCTATAGTAGGCCTGATAATTTGGCAGGAAATATGAAAAATGATTATTAATGCATAAAGAGCCGGAAGTAAAAAACTCTTTGCCGCATCGGTAATGCCAGCCAAAATCAGTGTCTCTTACTGGAAAAAAACCTATCAGGAAAATAAAAACTAAAAAAAGCAAAATGGTAATTTTTTTCATAGCAAGTTCCCGCTTATTTTAACGGATCAAATCCACCTTTATTCCAAGGATGGCAACGGATGATTCTTTTTAAACCGATAAATAATCCCTTAATAGCACCATATTTTTCTACAGCTTCATAGGTATAGTCAGAACAAGTTGGAGTAAAATGACAGGCGCTTTCTGATAAAAACAATTGTTTTGCCAGTGCTCCACGAAAAAGCTCCGTCCTTTGATAAAAACGGATAAGCTTAAGAATAACAATCTTCATATTGTTATAATTCTACTATGAAAATATCAATAATTACCTTATTTCCAAAGATGATCTCGGGATTTTTTGATGAAAGTATTGTTAAGCGTGCCCAGGATAAAAAACTTGTTGAAATTGAAATAATAAACTTAAGAGATTTTGCCATTGATGATTATGGAACAGTTGATGATCGACCATATGGAGGAGGAGCAGGAATGATACTACGGATTGAACCGATTTATAAAGCAGTTCAATCCGCAATTTCCAATTTCCAATTTCCAATTTCCAAAACTATTCTAACTTCACCGAAGGGAAAAGTTTTTGATCAAAAGAAAGCACAAGAGTTTTCTCAGTTAGACCATTTAATAATTATTGCCGGACATTATGAAGACGTTGATGCCCGAATCCTTGATTATGTTGATGAGGAAATATCAATGGGGGATTTTATTCTTACTGGTGGAGAAATTCCAGCATCAGCAATTGTTGATTCTATTGTCCGTCTGATCCCAGGAGTTTTGAAAAAAGATCAGGCCGTAAAAAACGAAAGCTTTAATATTGATGACAAAAAGATACTCGAATATCCTCAATACACAAGACCGGAAGAATTTATGGGTAAGAAAGTTCCGGAAATTCTTTTGAAAGGGGATCATAAGAAAATTGAAAAATGGCAGGCGGAAAAAGCCCTTGAAGAAACTCAAAAGAAAAGGCCAGATCTGCTTGACTCCAGTAAATAATTGTTCTAGAATCTAACTATTACTAATTTAATATAAGTTAAAATGAACAAATTAACAGGATTAATAATCATCGGTCTATTAATAGTTGGAGGAGTATTTCTCTTTAATCAAAAAAAACCTGTGATAAAACAGGAATCAACGACTACAACAACCACTACTACTACAATAACGACGAATCCAGTAAAAGAGTTTACAATTACTGCTAAAAGTTGGGCTTTTGATCCAGCGGTTATTACCGTTAAACAAGGAGATAAAGTTAAATTGACAATTAAGAGCATTGACGTCACCCATGGTTTTGCTTTGACTGATTTTAATATTAAAGTTGACCTTACACCAAATAAAGAAGAAACTGTCGAGTTTATAGCTGATAAAAAAGGTGAGTTTACATTCTTTTGTTCGGTCATGTGTGGAGAAGGTCACCGAGACATGACAGGAAAATTGATCGTTGAATAATTTGTAGGGAACAAAGATTTTTGTTCCGTACAATCATTAAAAATTAAATAAAAACTATGAATATAATGAAGGCAGAAGCAAAAAAGTTTTCGGACAAGATTTTATCAATGAAAGGTATTTCTAAAAAAACTGTTGAAGAGCATTTAAAATTATATGTAGGTTATGTAAATAAATATAATGAGATTCAAGAAAAACTATCTGCCTTGAAAGATGACGACTACGCAAAAGCAAATCAAGTTTTTTCTTTAGTTCGAGAATTAAAAGTTGAACTATCTTTTGCCTGGGGCGGGATAATAAATCATGAAATTTATTTTTCTCATCTTGGTGGAAAAGGTGGAAAACCATCAGGAAAATTTTTAGATCAGATAGTCAATGATTTTGGTAGTTTTGAGGATTACAAAAAAGATTTAAAAGCTACGGCCATTTCCGCTCGAGGTTGGGTTTGGACAGGCTGGAACTATCAAGAAGAAAGATTGGTAAACTATTTGGGAGATGCTCAGAATACTTATTCAATGTGGAGAGTCGAACCTCTGGTTGCCCTTGATACCTATGAGCATGCTTATTTTATTGATTATGGCGTTAATAGAGCCGGCTATATAGATTCATTTTTGGAAAATATTGATTGGAAAGTAGTTGAAGAAAATTTTAAAGAAATAGCTGGTTGTTGCGGTGAAGGTTGTGATTGTTAATAAAATAATATCGCAGGTAGTATATAATTCTTGATATGGTTAGAACCAGAATTGCTCCGTCTCCTACGGGTTATCCTCATATCGGTACGATTTATCAAGTGCTCTTCGATTATATATATGCAAAGCAACACAATGGTAAATTTATCATGCGGCTTGAAGATACTGATCGAGCTAGATTTGTCCCAGGATCAGAAGATGTGATATATAACTCTCTTGAATGGTTCGGCCTTAACCCTGACGAGAGTCCCAAAATAGGTGGGCCTTATAAACCATATCGTCAATCTGAAAGACTGCCTATCTATCAAAAATATATTCAAGAATTAATATCTAAAAAACATGCTTATTATTGCTTTTGCACAAAAGAAAGATTGGATGAAATGAGAAAAGAACAGCAGGCAAAAAAAATTAGCCCGATGTATGATAAAAAATGTCTACATTTATCAGAGGAAGAGGTCAAAAAAAACTTAGAAAATAAAATTACCCATGTTGTGCGAATGAATGTCCCTGAAAACGAAACAATAACAATTAATGATATGATCGTCGGAAAGGTAAATTTTGAGAGTAATACGATCGATCATCAGGTGATATTAAAATCAGATGGATTTCCTACTTATCATCTGGCCGTGGTTGTCGACGATCACCTAATGGAAATTACTCATATATTTCGTGGTCGTGAATGGCTACCTTCAACTCCGAAACATGTTTTGCTTTATCGATATTTTGGTTGGAAGATACCGGAACATGGTCACTTACCTTTGATATTAAATAGTGATGGAAAAGGAAAATTATCAAAAAGATTTAGTCATGCATCAGTTGATTATTACCGGGAACAAGGCTATTTACCTGAGGCGATATTAAATTACTTAGCGAATTTAGTGTGGTTCCATGAAGGAGGGGTAGAAATTTATAGCCTAGATGAATTTATTAAATTATTTGATATAAAAAAAATTGGTTCTCAAGGTGCGCGGTTTGATTTACAAAAATTAGATTGGATTAATGGCATCTATATAAGAAACATGAAACAAGAAATACTGAACGAAAAGATTATGCAATTTTACAAAGATAAAAACCTGCCTAATGATATTGTTTCAAAAACAATTCCGCTTATCCAAGAGAGAATTAAGAAACTATCCGATTATTTCCCAATGTGTGAATTCTTTTTTAAAGCTCCGGAAAAATACGAGGTGGATATAATTGGTAAAAAGGATTTTTTTAGGCAAGTATCTGAAACATTAAGCCAAATTAACGACTGGAAAGCAATTAAAATAGGAGAAGAATTAGCAAGTCTTGCTAAAAAATTAGAGATAAAGAATTCTTTATTTTTTGCTGATATAAGAATGGTTATCGCTGGCAAAAAAATCTCTCCACCTCTTAACGAATCAATGGAAATATTGGGGAAAGATGAATGTCTAACGAGGTTGACAATAAAATAATATTTCTGTATCTTTAATGTATATGAAACTAAGAGTCGCTGTGTTTGTGATATTGACTTCAGGTTTACTATTTTTTGGTTCCTCCCTCGTAAGATCAGAAGATGAGATTGTCCTAACAGTTACAGGGCAAACAGAGAATAAAAGACAAAATATCAGAGAAAATATTTTAGAACAAAAAGAAAATAGAATTGCTATTAAAGAAGAATTACAGTTGAAAAAAGAAACAAAAAAAGCAGAGGTAGAAAAAATAAAGGAAGAGGTCAAGGAAAAAAGAGAGACCTTTAGAGAAACATTAAAAGCGGAAAGAGAAGCACGAAAAACAAAAGTTGAAGAAATGAGGGAAACTTTTAAGGAGAAAAGAGATGATTTCAAAGAAAAGATTGAAACGATCAAGGATGAAAAAAAGAAACAATTGACAGAAAAAATAGATGATCGTATGTTAACGGTCAATAAAAATCAGACGGCTCGAATGACTAATGCTTTAGGAAAATTAACTGAGCATATTAATAAGCTTGAGGAAAGAGTAGCTCAGGCAAAAGAAAAAGGAATAGATGTTTCAACAGTCGAAACCTTAATAGCTTCAGCTAAAACAGCCATTAGTACTGCCTTAGCCGCAGTAGAAACACAAGCGGCAAAAGATTATGCCTTTACAATAACTGATGAAGAAAATCTTGGGCAGTCAGTTAAAGCCTCATATGATGTGCTTAGTCAAGACTTAAAAAATACTCAAGAATTGTTAGTTAAAGCAAAAGAAGCAGTAGTTTCTGCCTTTAAAGCTGCGGGAGCATTAGAAAAAATTATACCAACACCAACGGTGGTCACACCATAAAATATGGACCCAATTCAACCAAATGTCATTGAAGTAGAGTCAAAAGAAACTTTATTAGATAAAATATTAAAGATTTCACTAATTCTTTTGATGATTATCGTAGTTGGATTTGGAGGATATATTTTTATGTCAGCCAATAAGAATAAAACATCTCCAAAGACAACAACTACAGTATCGCCCACGGTAGCTATAAAAAAAGATATAACGATTACACCAACAACGACCGTAACCGATAATCCAAATGATATTAATATAGGAAGCGTTGAAGCAGACTTAAAAGATATTGGTACTGATGTTGAAAGTCTAAAATAAAAGACTCATCTAAGATTTAGAGTATCCGATTTAAAAACTACTTTTTTTGGTTCAATAACTACTTGTCTTTCACCCTTTTTAATATATCCGGCGTTAAGACTTTCAAATCCATTCTTAGTAATAATTTCTTGAGCTTTTTTAACATCTTTTTCCGATAAAAAAATCGCATAATCCATACCCATATTATATGTTCCGTACATTTCTTCATCAGAAAGGCCGGCATGTTTTTGAATAAAATTAAAGACTTCTTGAGGCTCTACAATTTTTTCAATCATATACGTAAAATCTTCTTTAGCTCTCATAATTTTTCTCAATCCATGGCCTGTTATGTTAGATAGGTAATGAATATTTATGTTTGCTTCCAATAAATCTTGAATTAACTTTGCGTAGATATTTGTTTTGGTTAAAAGTGCATCTCCATACATTATTCCATCAGATAATTTAGTCGCGTATCCCTTAGGTAATTTTTTAGCAACAGCTCTAGTAAGGGAAATTCCATTAGCATTAACACCGTTACTTTTTAGAAGAATGATTCTGTCATTACTTTTTAAGTTTTTGCTAATAACAAGATTGTTTTTAGAAGTAATAATTCCAATTGCCGATCCAGCCAGCTCAGAGGTACCTGGGATAACTATTTGTTTCATTGTTGCAGTTTCTCCCCCCCCCCAAGAGGCTTCAGCTAAATTACATGCATCTTTCCATCCGTTAATCAAATCGGTCATTCTTTTTTTATCTTGTAACCAATCGTTGTCTTCAATTGCCCAGTAAGCATGGATTGTTAATGGTTTTGCCCCAACAGTAATGAGATCGTTTATAACTGTAGCTACTGTATCGTGCCCGATGACATCGTAATATGTTTTCGCGGTAATTTTTCTCATTTCATCAGCAATTAAATTTTTTGTTCCTAGTCCTTCAACGACTGACGCCATCATAATATTTCCTTGTTGCCAAACATAAGCTGATTCACCTCGAGTATCACTAATTTCAGAAAAACCATGTTTAAATAGATTCTTTCCTGTCTGCCGAGCCGCTTCTTGTGTTAGTTTTTTAATAGGATCTTTTGTTTCGTAGTTATCACCAACTTCGGAATAGGTGATCTTTTTATTTTTCATATCATTAATTTTAGCACAAGACGACGAGATATCTATCGTCATTTATTTCCTTTCCCAATCTTCCGTTTGATTGCTTTTGTAGGTTATAAGCGGTAGACAAGATAGTTATAAAGTTATAAAGTTTTTAAAGTCCATAAAGTAAAATGGTTTGACATTATGACAAATTTATCATAAAATGATTATGAAAGTTGTTTACTCGGAAGAGGTCGAGATTTTTATTAAAAAACTAGACACTAATGATAGCGGTCATTTAGCAAGGACAAAGGAATTTTTTGAAGCTTATGGATTTCAAGTGGGACCAAAATATATTAAGAAGGTGAGAGGGAATTTATGGGAGTTAAGAACGGGAAAAATAAGACTGTTTCTATATATAAAAGGAGCTATGTGCTTTGGAGTACATATCTTATATAAAAAGTCCCAAAAGTTACCAAAAAAAGATATTAAATTAGCAATTAAAAGATCAAAAATAATATGAAAAAAATAAACAAGCAAAAATGGATAGATTCGGATGTGTTACATAAAAAAATGTTGAAAAATCCAGAGTATCGTCGTGCATATGAAGAATCAGAAGCAGAATTTCAAATAGCCAGCCAAATGATCGAAGCAAGAATTAAACAAAATATTTCTCAAGAGGAGTTAGCTAAGAAAGTTAAAACAGGTCAGGCGGTCATTTCTAGATTAGAAGGAATGAATAGCAAACCGTCCATCTCTCTTCTCGAGCGCGTCGCTCGTGCCCTCAATATAAAGTTTAATATTACGATTCAATAAGTTATCCTGCCAGGTCGTGTCTCAATCCTCTTTACCCGCCGTAGTCTTTGACGAAGGAGGGCGAGGTTATGTATCGGGTGGCTGGGATAGGCCACATACAACCGCGTAGGTTGGATAAGGCTAAATTTGAAACTTATTATTTTAATGCTTTATTAATATACTGCAGGGCTTGCTTTGGAGAATCGGCGAAATAAATCAATTCATCAAGTTTTCCTGGTAAAAATCCATCGACTAAATTTACCACCTCTGTAATTATTAAGCTAATTCAAAACAAAGATTAATCAATAAGTAGGTGGTTATTCTTTAATACTTTTAATTTTATCTTTAAGATTAGTTAATGCTTGATCTATTATTACATCTCTCTTTTCTAATCCCTTAGCAAATTAACAAGTCTGTTTAAATCTAGATTGCCATTTTGATCAAGTATATCTTGTTTTAATATCATTATTTTACCCCCTTTTTCATAGTAGAATTATAATTCTAAGAAATTGGATACTCAAGTGAAGCTAAAAAGGGATATGGCTATTGACTTTTCTATAATCTTGAATTATATTGTTTTTCAATAATTATGATCCAATCTTCAGATGTTCTGTTAATATTTCTTGGAGCCCTGCTTACTTATATTTCTACTTCAATTATTGAATGGGGTAAAAATAGAGGAGAAAGGAAAGAAAAGTCACATAACTTTAAACTTGTTATAAAACAAGAATTAAAAACCATAGAAAAAACTCTTGAAAAACTCAAAACAGTTTTTGAATATAAATTCTATTATGATTATACGATCTTAGATAAGCTGAGGAAGAATATTGACAGCTTTGAGGCGTTCAAAAGTGATGCGATTTTTTTGAATAATGCCGAATTACAAGAGAAATTCATAGATTTAATTTCTGATATATCAGACTATGTTGCTTCCATAAGAAGTTTACAGGATGTTTATTATAATCAACAGCAAAAAATAACCGAAGACATTGATAATAGAGCTAAGAAAAAATTAACAGCACAAACAAGTATATATAAAGACCATAAAGAAAATATGGATGAGTTTAATAGAAGGAGTGTAGAAAAAGCCATAGATTTTGTTGAAATAAAAAGAAGATTAGATGAATTTCTAAAACAGGTAGATCTTAAATAATTTAAGAAACTTATTATTTACAGCACTATTTTTATTAACCCTTTCCTTTATTCCTGTAAATTTTTTTATTTACTTAATAGATTTAATAAAAAAATAAGAATAAATTTTCCTGTATTTTTTAAGCGATTTTAAAAATACTTCTTCAAATTTTTCTTAATTCTCTCCTCAATCGGATATTCAAAGGCCTTGAATTTTTTGCCGGTGAGTTTTTCGT
>CAYIMI010000012.1:0-13877 GCA_964364445.1 uncultured Gammaproteobacteria bacterium | reverse complement strand
GTCACGCCAAAATCAAAGTCTCGTTTAGCACCAACAATAAGCTCTGTGCCTTTGATCATTCTCTGTAACAAACAACCGTTAATTCCATGAATTTTTGTTAGCTTGTCATAGGCCAGATCAAGCTCTTGAACATTCTTTATATTTGGCATTACTCCTTGAACTTCGGTTTTATGGGATATTTCTTCGGAATTAATTTTTAGAACAACCGGAAATTCGATTTTTTCTATTATCGATCCTATTTCTATTTTATTTTTTATCAAACCAAAACTAGCCACCGGAATATCAATTAGTCTAAAAATATCAAGTGAGTCCATCACAGAAAGAAAGTCATTTTTTTTATTGCTGTTAAAGATAGAGTCAATTTCAGTCTTATTACCTAATATGGTTAGTTTATAAATATTGTGATTATTATTTTCTTGGACTTTTTTTGAGTAACCCGACCATTTTAAGATTTTACTGATACTCAGTGGTAGATAATTAAATGAGGAAAAACCGGTAATTTTTTCTTTTTCAAAATATGACAAGCTGTCTTCAACCGCCTGTCCTCCTAAAAATATCGCAAATATTGGTATTTTAATATCTTTTTGAATATCAACAATTACTTTTGCCGTCTCCTGCACTTGAGTATTGGCCTGAGGAGTAAGAAGAACGATGACAGAACCAATGTTTTTATCTTTCAATGCCTCATCCATGACTATTTTAAAATTATTTGCCTGAGCATCGCCCAAAAGATCAATCGGATTATGAATCGTGATTTTATGGGAATCAAACAATTTTTTATCCAAGATATCTTTTGTTTTTTCTGATATCGTCAACATTGTCAATCTGTTTTTTATCAATTCATCAGTTAGTAAAACTCCAACTCCACCCGCATTTGTTATTACCAAAACTTTTTCCGAAAGGGGAATTTTTTTATAACTGAAAATCTTTAAAAGGAGCATAAATTCATCGAGATTGTCAGCTCTTATCACTCCTGACTGATCAAAGACGGCTTGATAGATATCATCAGCGCCGACTAAACTTCCCGTATGAGATAAAGCGGCTTTGGCGCCTTCAGTAGTTTTTCCGGATTTTAAAATAATGACGGGCTTTATCTTGGTTATTTTTTCCAAAGCCTTTCTGAATCTTTCTCCATCGGTTACATCTTCCAAATAAAGAGCAATCACTTCGGTTTTTTTATCTTTAAGTAAAAATTCCAAAGCCATAGATTCATCTATCACCGTCTTATTACCAAGAGAAATAAAATGAGATAAACCGAGGTTTGTATGAGAGTTGTAATAGTCGAGCATTAAACTACCTAGCGCTCCCGACTGAGAAATGACGCCAATATTGCCTGCCGGCGATTTATTTCTTAAAAAAGTCAGATTAATATTTTTTTCTGTATTAATGTACCCAACACAGTTTGGACCTAAAATATTGATTTTATATTTTTGTGATTTTTCAAAAAGTTCCCGTTCTTTTCTGACTCCTTCTCCCCCGACTTCTTTAAACCCAGCCGCATATATTAGAACATTTTTTATTCCTAAATCCCCTACTTCATCTATTAAATTTAGAGCGATATCAACTGACATTGCCAGGACAACCAAATCAATCGGTTTCTTAATATCTTTTAGTGATTTATAGACTGATTTTCCAAATAATTCTCCGCCTTTTTGATTAACAAAATAAACACTGCCTTTATAGCCCTGAGCAATCAAATTTTTGGCGACCAAATGGCCCACTTTATACGTCTCAGTTGATACACCAACAATCGCAATTGAGGAAGGATTAAATATTTTTGCGTCCATTAATTCATTGTAGCACTAGGATTTAAACTTTCATCTTGACAATTTTTGTTATGTATTATAATATGTAACTAATTATGAATAATTTGTCTTATATCCCACAATTTGTTTCCGTATCAGATTTACAAAGAAACTATCCGACTCTTCTTAAAACTCTTAAAATGAGTCAAAAACCTCTTTTGATTTTGAAAAAAAATGATCTAGAAGCGGTTATCCTCACCCCTGATCTTTATCAATCAATGATGGAAAAAATCCAAGTATATGATGAAAAGGAGGCTTTACAAGCCATCTTCGATTATAAAAAAGAAAAAGTGGCTAAAAAATTAAAGAAAATGAAATCAATCAAAGAATTATTTGAATAAAATATGAAAATCAATTCGGTCTTCTACTCATCTTCATTCAAAAAATCGATTAAAAAATATTCTTCTAATCGAGAGAAAATAGAAAAAGCTATTACTAAATTTATTAATAACCCATTTGACCCATCCTTAAAAACCCATAAATTAACCGGAAAACTTTCAAGTTATTGGTCTTTTTCAGTCGATTATCACCTAAGAATTCTTTTTGAGTTTATTGATAAACAGACGATTGGCCTAATCGACCTCGGAACGCATGAGATTTATAAATAGATTAGTGTTTTTTACCTAAAGACTTTCTAATAAAATTTTTTATTTTTGTATAATTCGTTTCAACTAATGAATTCTTTTCTGAAATATCTTTTGGGGTTATTTCAGTAAATTCTGTTTCTCCATTTATTCCTCGCATAGCTACTGTTGTTCGATTTCTTCCTTCCTTCTTAGATTTATATAAAGCCTCGTCAGCTCTTTTTATCATTGCCTCTTTAATTTCTTTAATATTATCTTTACCTTTTCCTTCTAATGTAAAGTTCGTCATACCAAAACTCGTGGTGATATTTAGTCCATCTTTTCCAAATTCTATTGCTGCTATTTCTTTTCTTATTCTTTCAATCGTTGCTTGAGCATGATCTAATCCTGTTCCGTTCGGAATAATAATTATGAATTCATCTCCTCCATATCGAACACCATGATCATATGGTCTGATATGTTTCAGCACTGTTTCACCAACTTTTCTTAATACCTCATCACCCACCTGATGTCCAAATCGGTCATTAACTTGTTTAAAAAAATCAATATCAAACATTGCGACCGTAAGGCTTTTTTGACCTTTGTCTTTAGAACGAAGCATTCTATCTATTTCTTGCTCCAAAATTCCTATTCTTGGCGGAGATGTTTTTTCATTACCATCCAGAGTCCCTCTATTATATAAGCCTGTTACAACGTCAAACTCAGAATTTTCTAACAACACATTTAATTCTTTTTCTTTTTCTATTCGTCTTTGTCTTTCTTCAACATAAAAAGGATCTACTAATCTTTTTGCTAATTTTTCCCTTACTACTTTTATTGCATCCTGTACCGGTAAACCTTTAGCCATTTCCCAACCTATTCTTCTTATATGAGGAGAGTTAAGAGTTTTTTGTGAAACCTGAGGAGGTGTTTCTCCACTTGGACCGTCTAACATATAGCAACATTATAAATAATTTTTGATAAATTAACACTTCTCAAAATATTCGCTGAGTTTAGTTTTGATCATCGGGATAACTTTTTTTTGACTTAATGGTAAAAATTGAGCTAAATCTTGGCTCATTTGTTTGTCTGGAAAGTTTTTGACTTTTTTTAATAACATTTCTTTATTATATACCCTCCCAATCTCTTTCATCTTATCCTTAATAAGTTTTTGATCAAGGATGACTCCTTTTTCAAACAAATACCAAGCGTCATATAGATCCCTTCCTTTGCTTCTCCCAAGTAGGGCTCGTATCTTTTCCGCAAATATTTCTTTTTGAGATAGATGAACGACTATTGGAAAATTGACGATCGGAAATTGTGATACGATCGGTGTTGTTTCAACGGGGGTAAATCTTTTTCCGGCAGATATATCAAGGCGGATGACAAATGGGAATTTAAAGTCAAGTTTCTTATATTTTATCCTGTATCTTATTCCATTTTTTCCTGAATATAAAATTGAGATATTTAGCTCTGGGAGTTCTGTTTGTATTGATTTTTCAACGTCCGTTATTATTTTTTCTATTGTTTTTTTATCATATTCCGATGTAAAATCAAGATCTTCTGAAAATCTGGACGACTGATAGAGAAGTCTCAAAGCCGTCCCTCCTTTAAAATATATCTCTCCCGATTTTTTATGCTGATATAGATGGCTTAAAAAAATAAGCTGGAGATATTCCCGCTGAATACTAAATGCATCGATTCGATAATATTTTGATAGCGTCTCTATCTGCTCCTTAGTCATCATATAATATCCTTAATAATTTTTATTATACGCTTGTCCCCCCATTGATGGGCATAATTTGATAACTTTGATTTATCAATTTGAGTCTTGTCAATCTCATCAAAATCAAGCGGGGTACGTAGGCCTTTTAATGAAAAATAACAGTAGTCAAGTAAGGCTTTTTCTTTATCTGCAATTAAAAATTGGCCATTTTTTTCATAACCCCAAAATAATGAGGGGTTAATGTGTGAGTAAGAATATTCTTTTTCGTCGATATTTACAGTCTTTGGTGGCCTAGTTGTAATTGATGTAATTGAATAAGAAAATCCAGTCATAATGCCATAAAAAGAAAGGGCTGATTCAAGTGAAATATATGAAGGGTTCATTATAAAATGGGCAATTGCAAATTCGTCTGCGTGAGATATAGAAAATAAATATTTGCCGTTTATTATTTTTTTTATTATCTTTTGTTTTTCTAACCTCTGAATTTTTTTATAGAGCGTATTGTTATTTTTCAAATTAAACAAACGTGCAAAATCAGAGATGGTAAAGAGGGATATATTTTGTTTTTTAAAAGTCATTATAATCTCCGAAAGTGTATACGTTCTCATATTTAGTACAATTCTATACTAAAACTCATATCGTGTCAAATTTATCTCGCCTGTCATTCCCGCGGAGGCGGGAATCCAAGCGAAATATTCCTTTTAAAAATGTTATCATAGACTGGATCCCCTCCTACGAGGGGATGACACAAGAAACAATCTGAAACTATTTAAAATATTTTTGTTAAAATAATGTATGGTTGATTTTGAAAAATTGAAAAAAATTTGTAAACTGATTCGCTACGATATTTTAACTTCAACAACAAACGCCAAGTCTGGTCATCCAACTACTTCTCTATCTGCCGTTGAACTAATGACAACCCTATTCTTTGGTGGCTTCCTAAAATCTAACCTCGCCCACCCCAAGGGTGTCCAAAGCTTGACTAATGATCGAGTCGTCTTTTCTAAAGGCCACGCTTCTCCGCTTATCTATTCATTGTATCACGCCGCTGGAGTCATTTCACAAAAAGAGCTAATGACTTTAAGAAAAATTGATTCTGACTTGGAAGGTCATCCAACTTTTAGATTTAAATACGCTGATGTAGCAACCGGATCCTTGGGTCAAGGATTATCTGCGGGGGTCGGGATGGCGATGGGAATAAAATTAAATTTTTCAAAGGGCGACCACAAGGGATCGCCCCTACAAAATGTTTTTGTTCTTCTTGGTGATTCTGAAATGGCTGAAGGCCAGGTCTGGGAAGCAGTCCAGATTGCTGCGCACTATAAATTAAATAATTTAATCGCAATAGCTGATATTAATCGACTGGGACAAAGCACCGAAACAATGTTGGGATGGAATTTAAAAACTTATAAAAAAAGATTTGAAGCGTTTGGGTGGAATGTGATTATGGTTGAAGATGGACATGATCTTAAAAAAATCTACAAAGCCTATCAAAAGGTTTCTTCGGAAAAAATCGCTTATTCCTCAAAACCCACAATTATTTTGGCCAAAACTATCAAAGGGAAAGGTATTTCTTTCCTCGAAAATAAAGAGGGCTGGCATGGAAAGCCGGTGCCGAAGGAGATGTTAGAGGTGGCATTGAAGGAATTGGGGAAAGTGGACTTTAAGGTTAGAGGAAAAATTATAGCTCCGCAATATCAAAGATCAAAGATCAAAGATCAAAACGGCAAATTAAAAATTAAAAATTACAAACTCGGTGATTTAATTGCAACTCGTTTGGCTTATGGAGATGCGCTGCTTGCCCTTGGGGAAACAAATGAAAAAATCGTCGCACTGGACGCGGAAATGTCTAACTCTACCTATTCGGAAAAGTTTGCTAAAAAATTTCCTGAAAGATACTTTGAAATGTTTATTGCCGAACAAAATATGATGACGGCCGCACTTGGAATATCAAAACTTGGATTTATTCCTTTTGCTTCCACCTTTGCCGCTTTCTTGACCCGAGGATTTGATCAACTACGAATGGCTCAATACTCTGGTCCAAACTTAAAAATCGTCGGCTCACATTGTGGGGTATCCATTGGTCCGGATGGTCCTTCTCAGATGGGTCTTGAGGATATATCCATGTTCCGTAGCATCTTAAATAGCACAATATTTTATCCGTCTGACGCCACCTCAACTTTTAAGTTGACTCAAATAATGGCAGACACGGAAGGTTTGTTTTATTTAAGAACAAATAGAAAAGAAACACCGGTTATTTATGGAGAAAAAGAAAAATTTAAAATTGGAGGATCAAAGATTCATTATTTGAATGGCAAATTTAAAAATTCAAAACAAAAATCTTTAATAATCGCTGCGGGGGTAACATTGCACGAAGCATTGAAAGCCCAGAAAGAATTGGCAAATAAAGGTATTGAGACGGTTGTTCTTGATGTTTATTCTGTCAAACCTCTAGATGTACAATCGATTAATCGATTGACAAAAGAAATAAAGAATATAATCGTCGTCGAAGATCATTACCCAACTGGTGGAATTGGCGAAGCCATCACCGACGTCATTGTAAATTGTAAATTAAAAATTGAAAATTATTTCCATCTCTGCGTCCGTAAACTCCCCCGCTCCGGAACTCCTGAAGAATTGCTACGCTACGAAGAAATCGACGCTGAAGCAATCATTAAGACTGTCAAGAATTTCTAATTTTTAATTACTAATTTCTAAAAAAATTCTAAATTCCAAAAGAAACCAATATGGGAATTGGTCGTTCTTTAGGTAAATTAGTTCAATTAGGTTAATTAGATCAATTTTCTATCTAATTTTGATTACTTTCTTCACCACAAATATCCCCGTCAAAACAAACATTGAAAGTCCAATAAATTGAAAATATATTAGAGTTGAGACCGGTGAGATTTTAAATATTCCAGCTGAAAACGGATGACTTAAAATAATAAATTGAAAAGCTAAGGGCATGATAAAAGCTAGAAAAAATAAAGGTGAAAAAAGATTTCTCAAACTTTCATGAATATGACGATGACTTAACCAAAGATCAATAAAGACAAAAGATTGAATGATTGTAAGAATAGAAAAAGCGGCCGTTCCCCCAAGTTTTTGTCCGGAAAAAATAAAATATGAAGCGATTACAAGAATCGCCCCTACTAACCCGACCGCCCCAATATATGACTGATCTTTGCTCTTTAATAAAACCATTTCTTTCTCAGGAGTGGTCGTCATAAGACCTGAATCACGCGGAGAAAAAGATAACATTAAGGCCGGTAGTCCATCTGTCACTAAATTAATATATAGAAGTTGTATCGGATAAAATAAGGTCGGTAGTCCCAAAATAAGTCCAATTAACAAAGCTATTGCCTCCGATACATTACAAGCTAATAAATATTTTATAGCATTTTTGATGCTGTTGATTATATTTCTTCCTTCTTCAACGGCCGTGATAATTGTGGCAAAATTATCATCAGTAATGACCATGTCAGCAGTTTCTCGGGCAACATCAGTCCCAACCAATCCCATCGCCACCCCCACATCGGCCTGTTTCAAAGCAATCGCATCGTTTACCCCATCTCCTGTTACCGCAACAATCTCACCTAATCTTTGGTAAAGAGAAACAATCCGGTGCTTTTGAAAAGGATTGGTCCGAGCAAATATTGTGACACGAGGTAATATCTTTAATAACTCTTCATCGCTATATTCTTCGAGTTGGAAACCTGTCAAAATTTCATCACCGTTCTTCATTAGTCCACTTGAAACGCCAATTGCTTCGGCGGTTTTTTCATTATCACCGGTGATCATAACCACTTTAATTCCAGCGTTTTTTGCTTTTATAATTGCCTCTTTCACCTCAGGGCGCGGGGCGTCGTGGATGGCGACCATGCCCAAAAATATTTTACTTTTGGAAAATGCCAGTACTCTCAATCCCTGCTCTGCCCATCTGTCAACCTGTCTTTTTATTTTCTTTTTTTCTCCTTCAGACATTTTCATCACTTTACTTCCAATCATTATTTTATCACAGACGTTTAATATTGACTCTGGGGCACCTTTTGAAAATTGGTGTACGGGTGCGGGCTTCGCGCCCTTGTTTGGGCGGGAAAACCCCGCCCCTACAGATTGGACTACAACTGTCATCATTTTGGTTACACTGTCAAAAGGTTTTTCATCAATCAACTGCCAGTTTTTTCGTATTTCTTCAATACTTAATCCCTGTTTTTGAGCCATAAATAAAAGTGCTCCCTCAGTCGGATCACCAAGCACATCCCAACTACCATGATCATGAATATAAACAAGTGAGGCCGTCGAACAAAGAATCCCGTTTAATAATAAATAATCAGTTGATGAGAAGGTAAAATTTTTCGAAACTAAGTGTTTGACGAGCCCTTTATCAATAAGTGAGGAGTTAAGTTGAGATAAAATTTTTACCGACTCATCAACAAACACCTCCTTCACCTGCATCTTATTCGTCGTCAACGTCCCTGTCTTATCAGTCGCTATCAATGTAATACTACCTAAAGCTTCTATGGCAGAAAGCTTTCTTATAATCGCTTTTTTACCAGCCATTTTTTTCATACCAATAGCCAAAGTAATTGTCATAACGGCCGGTAACCCCTCAGGGACGACGGCAACCGCCAATGAAACTGAAAGTAAAAATGCTGGAAAATAACCAGTACCTTCAAATAATGAAACCAAAAATACAATCACCGATAGAACTATTCCCCCGATACCAATAAATCTCGTTAGGTCGGCTAATTTTTTTTGTAAAGGGGTTATTCCATCTTCAATTATTGATAGATTGTGGGCAATTTCTCCAAATTTAGTCTCATCCCCTATTTTAGTAATAATCACATATCCTCGCCCTTTAGCCACGATCGTCCCGGAAAATACTTCTTCTTTTTCAATTTTCATAACTGGAAAAGATTCTCCGGTAAGGGCCGACTCATTAACCTCTAAATTAATTGACTTGGCAACTAACCCGTCAGCCGGGACTTTTACTCCTTCTTCAAGATATATTAAGTCTCCAGGAACCAAGAATTTACTATCAATTTCTATTTCTTTTTCGTCGCGTATAACTCTTACCTTAGTGACTGTCATTTTTTTTAAAACCTGTAGGGATTCTTCCGCTTTTGCTTCCTGATAAAGACCAAATAATCCGTTTAAAACCACTATACCAATGATCAAACCGCCATCCAAAGTCTCCCCTAACAAAAATGAAAGCACCGCCGCAGCTATTAGCAAGATTGTTAAAAAGTTATTAAATTGTTCAAAGAATTTTATGAAAAATGACTTTTTCTTTTGCTCTGTGATAACATTTAAGCCATATTTATTTAGAAACTGAGAAACTTGTGCAGATGTGAGTCCTTTCATGATAATTTTAAATAAACTTCCTCCATCGTCCTTAAAATATCCATACAGATTCCTCTTGCTTCGCTGAAAGTAACCGATTTAATATTATGGGGAAAATAATGAAAAATTTGATTTCGACCGTTTTTCCAGACATTCCAAACTTTTTCAGCTAACTCTTTTGAATATTGATTTTCTATTTTTACATAAAGTGAGTCTGGTCCAAGTTTCCCTATTAAATTTGGGGACATCATCTTTCCCAACCTCAGGTGATCGGAGATATAGTCAAGACGGCTAATCAATTTTTTATCCCTGAATATTTGCTTTAAAAAACCTTCGTAGGCCTTGGCAAAAGGAAAAACCAAAAAAGAATAGTCTTTAAATTGATAGGCATGATCGCGGACAATTTCATCCATCAAATAAAGCCCCTCTTCAAGAAGATCTCTCTGACCTTGAGAAAGATATAACCAGAATGAACTTTCCTTATTAACTAAATAATCCATCTCTATATGATATAATTTTTCCATGGAAAAAATCTACGAGATTTTTCAAAATAAATTTTTCCCTACAAAAACATCTTCTCAAGTAGCCAGCGGCCCCCTTCCACTTATAACCATATCTCGTGAAATGGGTAGTGGCGGAAAATCGACGGCCAATTTAATCGCGTCACAGCTAGGAGAACCTTGGAAGGTTTATGATCTTGAATTGATTGATAAAATCGCTAAAAATAAAGGGTTTGAAGAAGATTTAGTCAGGTCTATTGATTCAAAAAGACTACCATTAGCTGATATTATTACTGCTAAAACTTTTGGGAAAAGACTTTCCCGTCTTTCCGGATATCAAAGACATTTGATTAGAGTAATGACTTTGGTCGGTTTAAAAGGCTATGCGATTATTTTGGGTCGAGGCGCTAACTTTCTTTTTCCACAAGCGTTAAATATTCGCATGATTTGTTTGCTTGACCAACGGATTACCTGGCAGATGACCTATGAACATATTTCAAGACCAGAGGCAGTGAGAAGGATTAATAACTCAGATAAAGAAAGAAGAGAGTTTGTTGAATCGCTCTTTAATCATAATCATTGTAAAGCTTATCATTATGACTTAGTTATCAGAACCGGATCGGATATAACGATTGAAGATGCAACTAACATTATCATTGACCTCGCAAAAAGGAAGTTCAAAATATAATTACTTATTTATTTCCAACTTCACAGAAGGACTCATGGTAGATTTAATGAAAGCGGTTTGAATATGAGATTTTCCGACTGCTTCGATAAATTTTTCTGCATTAGCAATTAAATTCTTTTCTTCATTAGAAATTTTACCAATCATCTGATGAATTAGAGGAAACTTTGCTTCAGTCTTCCATCTTAGCATCCCTTTTTCAAATTTTTTCACAACTTCTTCTGGTTTTGTCGAAACTGTACCCGCCTTAGGATTTGGCATCAGGCCTTTTGGACCTAAGACTTTGGCAAATTTGGCTAAACGTGGCATAAAAGAAGGATGAGTAACTAACACATCAAACTCAATTTTTCCCTTTTCTAAATCAATCAAAACACTATCGTCAACAACTTTTACTCGGACAATTTTTCCAGTTGAAAATGGCAGTTCCACCTCTCCTTTTAAACCTGTTTCATCAACTGTAAAATGAAGCTCTACCGACTGATCAAACTTAACCAATTTCATTATTTTAAGAAGAGCAATTGCCTCTTTTAAAGAATATAACTTATTACTGTCCACCATTTTCTTTGCTTCCTGGTATTTTTTGCCTCGGGTCGCCGAAGTCTTGACAGAAGCGGTCTTGACCTTCGATTTTTTTTCCTTTTTTTCAACATTAACAACGGGTCGATCATGATCGACCCCTACATCAACCTTTACCTCATTCTTATTCTTCATCATTTTCTTTTCCATTGACTTTGCTTTCTGTTCTTTTTTTTGCTTCTCTTCAATTTCAGTATCCCCGATTAATCTTGGTTTAACTTTGCCCATAAAAAAAATATTATTATTAATTTTCAACGTCTATACCCATTGACCTTGCTGTGCCGGCAACAATTTTCATAGCTGCTGGAACATCATTGGCATTTAAATCGCCCATTTTTTCCTTAGCAATTTCTTCTAGTTGGACCTTTGTCAGCTTTCCTACTTTTTCCGTATTTGGTTTGCCTGAACCTTTTTGTAATGACAATTTCTTTTTAATCATAGCGGCAACTGGTGGAAGTTTTGTAACAAAGGTAAAGCTTCTATCTTCAAAAACAGTAATAACGGCTGGAATGATCTGACCTTTCATTTTGGCCGTCTTAGCATTATATTCTTTGATAAACTCCATGATCGGCACGCCATGTTGACCTAAGGCTGGACCAACTGGAGGGGCCGGAGTTGCTTCTCCTGCCGCTAAGTTTAACTTAAGTATGATTTTAATTTTTTTAGCCATATTATAATTTAGTTACTTGCAAAAAGTCTAATTCCACTGGTGTTTCTCTATCAAATATTGAAACGAGAACTTTAATCTTTCCTTTTTCTTCATCAATCTCTTGAATACTTCCAAGGAAGTCTGAAAAAGGTCCGTCTGTAATTTTAACAGCTTCTCCAACCGAAAACTTTGATTTAAACTTTGGCTGTTCTTGCTTAACAAATTTCATAATCGCTTCTACTTCTTTATCTGAAATTGAAGTTGGTTTGAGTCCTGCACCTACAAATCCAGTCACTCCTTCGGTAGTTCTCACGACCAACCAAGAATCATCATTCAAAATCATTTTAACTAAAATATAACCTGGAAAAACTTTTTCCGTGGCCTTTGTTTTTTTGCCTTTTTTAACAACGATGATTTCTCGAGTTGGAATAACAATTTCAAAAATTTTATCTTCTACTCCTAAACTCTTCACTCTTTGCTCCAATGCTTGTTTGACACGTCCTTCATAACTAGTTTGAATATGAATGACATACCATTTAGCAATAGGACCTGTTGGAGCCACTGGGACACTGGTTTGAGTTTGATCTAACATTAATTTATCTAAATTTTGTAATTACTTCTAATCCCTTTGCCAATAGAATGTCTATTATACCCACATAGAGTCCAATTATCAAGGAAACAATTATGACTATTGTCGTTAGCCTGATAGTCTCGCTCTTGGTCGGCCAAGTGACTTTCTTGAGCTCGTTTACGACATCGGTCGCAAAATTAGGATTGACTTTTTGATTTGCCATTGTGATATTGTAGCATAAATTTTGCTATATTTAATTATGTCTAAAGAAATCGTTCATGCATTAATCTTGATTCTTACAATTGTTTTAACTTTTATTCTTCCTAAAACTAATTTAGCTCAATACGATCTTCAAATCAGTGCCGGTCTTTTTATACTTCTTTATTTAACAAAAAAATTTATTATTTCTAAAAATATTTACTCACGTTTGATTGAATCTGTTGTTTTCACTTTAATAATCATGGGCATCGTCAACTCAACCGGCGGGCTGACTTCGCCTTTTTTCTTTCTCATTCACTTTCTTCTTTTCTCGCTCTCAATCATTCTTGAGCCGATTATTTCTATCACGACGACGGTTACTTTAATTATTTTTTTTCTTTTAAATTTGCCTCCAAATCAAAACTTCAATACTTTGATGCCGATTATTTCTCTGGCTTTTATTACACCCTTTGCTATGTTCCTGGGTCAGGAAAAAATTGAAAGTGAGAAACTGAAGGTAAAAAACGAAAAAACCAAAGAAGATACTTTTCTCTTCTTATCATTACTATTGAAGAATCATTTAAAAAATATAAAAGAGGCTGCCCAAAACTTTGTTGGTGACCACCAACTTGAGATTATCAAGAAGTCAGCCCAAAGAATGGAGAGGTTGATTGAGAAGTTTGAAAATGATAAATGAAAAAAATAATCTTAGTAATTTTTGTTTTTGTATTCCTATCATCTATCATCTATCATCTATCATCTTTTAAAGTTTTAGCTGTGCCAATGGATTCCTCCCGTTTTAAAATGGAATCGGCTAATGTTGAAATTGCGGGCGGTAATAAAACTTCAACTAGTTATAAATTAGCAGATACGGTTGGACAATTAGCCGCCGGTCAGTATTCTTCGACCGGGTACGTGGTCAAGGCCGGTTTTCAATATCTTCATTCAATAATTCCTTTCCGTTTTTCAATTTCTGATATTAATATCGACCTTGGTACTTTAGTTCCTGGCACCCCTTCAACTGCGACTACCAATCTAACCGTTTACTTTGGCGGTGCTGGTCAGTATCAGGTAACCGCAATTGAAGAAGGGCCGCTTAAAACTCAGTCCTCAAATGCTATTCCTGACACAAGTTGTGATGGCGGTGCCAATACCTGTAATGAATCATTAGCAAAAATATGGTCCTCGGCCTCAGCTTATGGTTTTGGATATGGTATGTCCGGAAATGATATTTCCACTGATTTTATCGACACTACTT
>CAYIMI010000011.1:0-15763 GCA_964364445.1 uncultured Gammaproteobacteria bacterium | reverse complement strand
ACACTACCCCACTTGAGCCGGTGCCGATTGCAAATCCTGAGCTAGATGATGACCCTAATAAAGCCGCACGGGAAGAACTAGAAAGAAAAGTCCTTGCCGCACAAGTAAAATTAGGAGAAAGACCTCCGGGACAAGAAGTTTACAAAGAGCCCCCATCAAAGATTTTAAGTGCGTCAATTGTATTTATCGACCCGATTCGGGCTGATGCTCAAGATGTTCACGGGGCCCAAGCTGTGCAGGCTCGATATGCTCAACAAAATGATGAAGCTTGGATGGTTAAACCATGGGCAAAAAGAGCTAGAGAGGCGAAAAAAGCTGCACCAAAAGTTGGTTGGACAACTGCTAAAATTGCCGCCAGTAGTGTCCGCCACCCAATCGCCACAGCTCAAAACATGGTTTGTGATCCTTTTGAAAATCGTGATATTCACTTTGCCTACGCCGTAAACGAAATGGTTAAGAAAAAACTTTTCCCAAATAATCCTGAGTTGGCTTTACTCGTCCCAGATAGTTTTATCGATAAATTATTAATTGAGGGACGGAAGAAACGAAATCTACAAGGATCATTAAAGAAAAATTGGAACGCAATTAAAGATTTTCTTCCTACTACAACGACCGGATTTGTTTATGATACTCAGCAAAAAAGGGCTCTTGAATATTTGGGTGAATTAATGACGACTGATCCTGACGGCTTACTTAAAGATATTGAAAATATCACAATGGAAGGCGGTACAAAACTTGCCAAAAGATTTTCTCAGACTTTTGTTCGCGGAGATGATGTTCTTTCAAATCAAGTAAATATTGGAAATAATCATATTCTTTTGCCGGGTGAAAAACGTGAACAGATTAAAGCTGTAGATGAAGTGACACACCAAGATATCATTGAAACAAAAATAAAACAAAAGATAAAGCCATTTGTTGATCGAGATACTGAGATGACAGTTGATGAAAAAAAACAATTGGTCAAAGAAGTCACTCAAATTTATATTGAGAATGTCCCCAAAGATAAACTTGATAAAAAAGGTAAACCAAAAGGCGAAGCCGTCGTTGATGTTCTTGATCTGATTGCCGAACTAAAAAAAGACCCAGACAATCGTGAATATTATCAAAAACATTGGCCGGAATTAAAAATCATTTCATACATAGGAGAGTCTAAAGGAGATACCTTGGGCGGGCAAGAAAGATTTCTGACCGGAAATCAAAAACTAGCCATAAAATGTGCAAAAAATGGAAGTAAACTAACTAGCGGTTGGGCTGGATCAGCAGTAAAAGCTACAGCAAAAATCGCCGTTTACACAGGTGGATTTGCTCTTTCTTATGGTCTTGGAGTAGCTAAATTAGCTCCAAGAACAGGCATAAACGGAATATTGCTCGCTGTCTCTCCATTTCTTGGGCCGGCCGTAGCTGGATCGGTAGCTGGTTTGACTGAAACTCAATCAGTTCACCTCGGAAAATTTTATCAACGACGAAGCCGAATTGATAACGATCTAGCCCGCACTTCACGAGGAAAAGCGCTTGGAGAAAAAATAGGAGATTACGATGCTGTACGAGGTAATTTGGAAGATGCAACGGTCGAGACGGTGCCGGCTGAAACTTTAACAACCGAGATAAATAAACTCATTTTGGTCGATCCAAATAACTTTGGTTCGGAAACCAGAGTGCCTGCAAATAAAGAGGAGGTTCTCCAGCTTCTTGCTCATATGGCTCATGCTAGGGCAAGGTTAGAACAAACGATGATGTCTGGGTCTAAAGAACTTGGTTACAAAACTTCAAACTGGGTGAGCTATCATGCCGGTCGTGAACAAGAAGAGTTGACCAATCTTACGGGTACCAGTTGTCAAGCTTTTGCCCGACTACTTCGACTTCAAGTCGAAAATCCTGCACTTTTTGACGGGCTTCCATTCTTACAAACACCGGATGGAGACATAAATGAAGCCCTAAAATCAATGACAGCCGTCATCAAATATGGCTTGATGGAAGGAATGCCGGATAATCTACTCAATGGTACTCCTCTTTCAACTACTAAAGGACAAAAATTTTATAAACAAATATTTAATGCTTCAGGACAACAAGAAGAAACAGATCAGTTGTTTAATTTTATTAATTCACTAAAAACCACTGATACTTTTGATGGTAAGAAAATTTCGGACTGGATGAAAGAATCAGAATCTTTCAAATCAAGAATGAAAACACTAAAAAAAATTAGAGATAGCCGGTTTAGATTTGCCGCAGTAACAGGCATAGTAACAAGCGAAATTATCGGAGGACTAAAACATGTAGCTCAACCTGGTATCAATCAAGTTGAAGCTCAATTTAACGAACACGTCGTCCAGCCAATTGAAGATCGTCTGGGGATCGCTCATCAACAACCCTTCGTGCCAGCTGGTCCTGACCAAGCCCCTGCTCCAGACTCTGGAGAAACAACAAAAACTCTCGACTTTTCCAATATTTTTGTTAAACAATCAGGAGTCGAGCCACAACAAATAGTTATGTGGGACAAAACTACAGGAGCTCCCCAAGGCGTTAATATTCACTTAGCATCCGATTATGAATTGAAACTTGATAATTCAAATCCAGATATTCCAACATACGATCTGATAAACAAGGCAGATGGATCTTTAGTCTATGATAATTTTCTTGTAGAAAATCCTTCCCATCACGGGTCTTTTACCCCCAATTCAAGCCTCCATTTTGATCAGTCAGAATTTTTGAAATCTGATTTTTCACAACGGGGAATTGAAAAAGGTGGTGAGCCAGTAGGCTTCTGGGATAAAGTCGACGATTATCGACTTGTTTGGGGTCATTCAAAGGAAGTGATTCCTGATAAAGATTATATATTTGAAACTACAGGAGTAGGCCATGAGGATCATCCATTTGGAATTGAAATTAGATTTGCTGAAAATACAATAAGGGACCCGAATACTGGGGAAATCTCGACTCTACTTAGTCATTTTGAAGATGAATCAATGGCGGCTGTTCTCAATGTTAAAGATTATTTTGGGCCAGGTAAAGATGGTCAATTATTATTGAATGATTGTATTGAAAGACTACCTGATGGTCATTATTCATTTAAATTAGACCCAACTAGTGATAAGGTTCTTACTTTTTCCGATGGCACCAAGGCAACTATGGCCGAGGTCGCTCAAATTCTCCTAAATGAAAAAGAATTATTAAATCATCCAAAAATCGGCTATCCTGATGACACAGAATATAATGGAGCCGATGTTGTTTTTGGTTTTAAAGGATACTTCATGTTTGGATATAAGACTGAAGCTCCCGCAACAGTCGCCTCCTCTGGCGGACTAGATGGTCACAATGTTATCCCAGGAGGAAGTAGTACTGAGATCTTTCAACCAGTTTATTATATGAAAGCCGGAGGAGTACGTGATGGTGGAGCAACTATTTCCCCACCGGAAACTATTACTTCAACTCCTGTCATCGAAATGCTCCCCCCACAACCTGTTGAAATTCCTGTTGAAAACCCACCAGCTGTTATTCCACCAATTCAACCGATTCAACCGACTCCGACTAGTTCAACTGCGTTTCCCGGCCCATATCATTCTCCCCAACTTCACCCAACCACCGGTGAAACACCAATCCCCGCCTCTTCTACCCCGTTACCGCAGTCAATAATAAACAGTCAGGAATTTAAAAAAGAAGTTGCACCTCGAGGATATAATAATCAACAAGCAAAAGATTTTCTTGAACGAATAGTTCCAGGTACCGGACACGAAAAAATCAATGAGTTTATTGAGGAAAGGGTATTAAATAATAAACAGAGAGAATTTATTAGAAAAACGGAAACTCAAAGATTTATTAGAGATGATGTTTATCGAGCAATGCATGCTAGTTACCCACAAGCTGATGAAAAAATAAACGGTAATAATACAGAACAGTTAACTGACGTTGATAAAGTTGAATTAAAAAGAACTGTTTTACAACAAGGAAAAATTCGTGGACTAACAGAACAAGAAGCCCTAACAGTCAACACCTATTTAGTTAATCGCTCATATCTTACAGCCCTTGGTGAAGCGCTTATTGAAAAAAACTTATTAGATGAAGAATTGAAAGACTTAAATATTGCTCTTGCCAATTCAACCAGGATCCCACCCCGTATTAATAACCCACCACCAGGTCCTCGACCACGACCTACTGATCCATTAACAACTAATTTTGAAAGAAACATAGACGCTTTTATTCAAAAAAATCCTGAAATTTTATCAATAAATGATCAAGAAGGATTTAAAGGTTTATTAATAAAAATTGATGATTTTATTGCTGAAAATTATATGACCAAGGAACAAAAAGAGATCATGAAAGGTCTACCTAAAGACACTATGGATAAAGTTTTATCCGATGAGGATTGTGATCAAAATTTGTCTGATAGAATACAAAGCTTCGACAAACTTAAAGAAAATGAAAAAGATAAATTAAAGATAATTATAAATAAGGTTTTGCCAGATAGAGCGCAAGCTGAGACATTTTATTCGTATTTAGTCAACTTTAATTCCGCCATGTCCCAAATTAAAAAGAAATTAGAAATCGATCAAAATCACGATTTTAGTCCTGAAGAAATGACACCATTAATTAACGAATTAGTTTCCACGTTTTTTAAAGAACATCCTCAGAATAAAGATTCAGGTGAAGAAGTTGCTAAGGAAATTGCCGGTTCAATCCGTGCATTGACTTTATATTTTATTGGCGAAGAAAAAAGGAACATTGTGAAGAAGCTACCCGAGGATGCCAAAGAAAAAATTGATAAGATACTTGAAGAAGATCACGATCAAACGATATCTAAGAAGATTCATGGTCAAATTGCTCTTGAAGAACAAGAAAAAGCAAAATTAGAAACAGTTATCAAAAAAGTGTTAAGCGGAGAGCAAGCGGAAGCTTGTGCGGCATTTTTAATTACCCAAAACTTCGTTGCCTCCCAAGTCCAAGAAAAAATTGCAGAAAAAAATGGAGTTCCTACTAATTTGCCAAGAAATCCAACTGAACTATTAAAAGTATTGGGATTCGATCCAAGACGAACTGATCTTATTGAATTTTTAGGTTCTCAAAAAGGCAGAGAATTATTTAATAATGCTACGGAAAATTCGGACATAAAAGATCAAGAGGATCTGGAAAAATTAAAAAATTTTTTAGCAAAAAGAGGTAAAGAATTGGCTTGTACACCAGATCAAATAGATTTCATGTATAAATTATGCACCAAATTAATGACTAAAGATGAAGAACCAACCACAGGAACTGAAAATAAAGAAAAAATTCTTCCTAAGGCTGAAGATGATATGGAAGATGAGGAGCGTGAACAAAAGTGGATTGAGGAAATGCAAAAAAAGAAGAAAGAAAGGCCTGAAGATGATTTTACAGATTGGTTTAACAACCCTAATCTTAACCATGGAAAAGATCCCGACCACGCAATTGTAACTGATATCGTGATTAATGATACTGATATAAAAGATAACGAAAAAGCTGAAAATGGGAGGGGTGAGATAAGTGGCGAGGAACTTTTTGAGGCACTCAAAGAAGCAAAGAAGAAAGGTGATTGGCGAGCGGAGTTTGATTTAAAAAATACGGCTGATGGTTTAGAAAATCAAATTCTTTGCGAAATTCTAAATACTACCTTGGACGATAAAGGAATACTCAATCAAAAAGCCGACCCCGATCATAAACTTCATGATGTATTTTATCCTCTCAGAGAAGCCCTCGTAAAATTTTTGTATATTGATAAAGATAAACAAAAATTAGCTGATGAATTAGAAGTTGCTTTAACAAAATTTAATAGTACAATGATTAATATTTATCCAAATTATCATCCTACTGCCGAGGGTATCGAAGACCTGTTTAGATTGCACGAAAAAAAACTTGCAAAAATTAAAGTTCCCGCACCAACAATTTAATTTAACTTTACTTCTTGATTGTCATCCCCGATCCCAGACCCATGATTACGTAATCCAGGGTCGGACCCTCCAGGAGGGTCCGACCCTATTTAACACTCTGTAAGGCTCCGTATTATGAATGCTTTCCCGCCGGAATGAGAATGACGTCTGAGGATTTGCAATATTTCTATCTACACCACGATCGTGACGGAGATAATCTTTAAGACTTTTTTCCTATCAAAATCATCTCGCGGAACCTCTGGAAAATCGTAGTTAGATGAGCCACGTGATTGTCAACTCGTTGTTCGAAGAAAATATTTAGCTCATTATTATTAATCCCTTTATCAAGAAGTTGGTTTAATAACTGTTGATCGCTTTTTGTCAGTAAATTAATGAAGTGGTTATTAATTTCATCGGTAAGCTGATCCATGAGAGCCTTTTTAAAACGGTCTCGATTCTCCGGCTTGACCCAAAGATCTTCACGGGCATTAACTAAATCATCGATAAATTTCTCCATCGCAATTTCATCCTGAATAGTCTTTTTTTTATAATCGTCATCTACCATATTATTAATATACATTATTAATAATCACCTCACCCATGCATCTGGCCCCCACCGCCTTCTTGACTCTGCTTCCAAGAAAGATAAGCGAGCAAACCCATGATTCCACTTAATCCAAGCAGTCCTTTCCCTCCTATGCTTGCCGCCATAGCTCTTTTTTCTTCGGCCGATAATCCAAGCTCCATATACTTATTAAAGTACGCTACATCTTTTTGACCTATTAGACCTACCCTTACCAATCTATCTCTTAGAATTGTCATACCTTCTTCAGAAGACAAGCCATAAGCCGAAATGTTTTCAATATAACCAATCGGATCATTTTTTGCCGCTTCAATTTCTGCGGTTACTGTGACTCCATTTGCTGTTGACCCATCTGGCATAGCTTCTCCCTCTACAGGCGTTAAAGCAACTGATAGACCTTCAACAATATTTGGTATATCCTTACTCCCTTTAATATTTTCTCTTTGTTTTCGTAGACCATCTTTTCCTTCTTCACCGTCGAGTTCTTTGGTCAACTCATCTTTGCTTTTTGTAAGTTTTTTTATTTTCAATCTATATGAAACGATATCTTCTTGGCTTAATGGTTCAACCCCTGACTGTCCTTGAAGTTTTATAAGCGCATCATAATAATCAATTTCTAGTTGATATCTTCTTGCGCTTGCTGATTTTACAGCTATATCAATATCAAATCCCATCGCTTGCTGATTAGGATTCTTTGACTTTTTCATCTTTAAGATATTTTTTTTTGCTTCTGCTTCACGAGTCTGCGCATAAGTTAGGAGCTTATCATACTGTGCTTGGACTTTTAACATTTTTTCATTTTTTTGTTCTTTTGTAAGGTTTTTTTCTCTACTAATATTTATCATTTCTGCATTCATTAAGGTTGAAATCGTTTCTTGAGTTGCGTTTCCCCCTGAAAGAAGCCTTAATGTTGTTAATGCTTCCCTATTTACACCAAGTAGAGATTTTACCATGGTTATTCTATATTGTTTTGCTTGTTCTAAAAGTCTCTGATCTTCCACTTCTTTTGCTTTTTTATCGGTTTGTGCAACTACCGCTTCTGGAGTATTTGGTGCTGGGGCTTTTTTTTCTGCAGTGACTGTCATTTTAATAACTCCTATTTTTCTTTCAACAGGGGGTGGTGCTACTGCGGCAGGTGCTTCTTGCATATTATTAATTCCTCATCTTAAATTGTAAAACTTTTTTTACTAAATCCTGGGCCTGACCATACTGCTTATTTTTAACCATAGTTGATACTTGTTCAATGGCTTTTTTTTCAAATTTCTCTTCATAAATTTTCATAATTTTGTAAACGACAGGAGCCATTTCAGGATCATGATCATCAAGCTTGACTCCGTTTAGATATAGCTCCTCAACCGTCATTCCAGGGATTATCAGATCGAGAGTCAACTGCGATAATTTTCCCGATTTTTCTTCATCAATCGCCCCTTTTTCAAGAAGTGAAATAATTGTTTGAGCGGCTTCATGCTCAATAAAATTTCTAAAACCGTCTTGATTATTGATATCAAATTTAAAGTCATTGTTAGCAGAGACAGCAGTCGCGTCAATCATATAGTTCAATGTAGCATATTCTTTAACTCCTCACTCGCTCTTTTTGCTTCAACTGAATTAACCATAACCCCCGTAGATAATTCAAACCCTGCCCGCTCCATGAAACGAGGAATGATTCTCAAATACCAAGGATCATTTACGGAAATATAAAAATTGTAACCAAAAGCTTTCTTTGAATAATGAGGATTTGCGTCATGAATTTTTTTTAATTTTAAAATCGTCGACTGTAAAATTTTCGCCAAATCTTGTATCTGTTTTTCGCTTAAAATTTCAAATTTTGGATTTTGAATGGGTCGGTCACGCCCGACCCCTACCCAAACTTCGTATGACCATTCCGAATAATCAGGACAATAACTGACAAACTCTCCTACTTGTTCAATTATATTGACCACTGGTTGAGTAGGTAAAGTGTTGGTTGGAATATTATCTGGAACGACGGAAATCTGTGAGTGGGAATGGACCAGTGAAGCCCCACTGACCAAATTTTGATTCGAAAAGATAAAAACCTTACCTTTGTCTTTTAAAAAATTCAATCTATTAATATAAGTTTTTATTATATTTTCAATTTGTGGAAGTTCAAGTTCCTCAACATTTTTATCATGATCTGGAGAATGAATGATTACTTCGTGAATTTCGGTGATATTAAATTTATTAGGAACAACACGAATTTTCCAACCCTCTTTATCTACTTCCCCTTCCCCTATCCTGAAAACTTCCGGAGGCGTATCGGCTTCGTTGCCGGGACAAAACGGACAACGAAATGGTTTACCATCCATGCCGGTACGAGTAGTCCTGGCGGGGTTTGAGACCATCCAATGGATTTTGCTAACGTCTGAAATATAATTTGACATATGATGTTTTTGTCATCCCCTTGAAGAAGGGGATCCAGGAAATTATAGTCTGGATTCCCGCCTCCGCGGGAATGACAACCACTTTTAACTTAAATATAACAAAAATACATTATAATTTCTCTATGTTACTCATCGTCGGCCTTGGAAATCCTGGAATTAAATACCAAAACAATCGCCATAACGTCGGACATATGTTTGTGGATTATTTAATAAAAGAAAAAATAAAAGCGGTAAAAACCGATTGTTTTATGAATGTATCAGGTATATTTGTTAATAAACTTATTAGAAATTTGAAATTAGAAACTAAAAATTTAATAATAATTCATGATGACTTGGATATTCCCCTTGGCAAATTTCATATTCAATTTGCATCCGGACCACAACTTCATAACGGATTAGAATCTATCGAACAACATCTCAAAACTAAAGATTTTTGGAGGATACGAATTGGTGTTGATAATCGTCTACCTGACAGAAAGATTCCGGGAGAAACTTATACTCTACAAAACTTTTCTGTGGATGAAAAAAAACTATTGGAAACGGAAATTTTTCCAAAAATATTTGCTCAGATGAAATTAGACTTTAAAATGCTATAATAATCAACAATTATGAAAGTCCTTTATCTCTACATGTTTCCACTTTGGGGCAATGGATCAGGTAGTTGGCTTCGCCGCTTAGTCTCAAGTTTAAAAGTAAAATATCCCGACGATTATCAAGCGGCTATTGTGGCTCCTGATTCTCGTTTTTTGAAACACAAACAAGCAAGATTATTTCGCCTCCATCCGCCTATAAACGGTGTTTTCGTCGGTAATCCTGAATTGCCAGAAGCAAAAAAATATTCAAAATTTAGCGCTCAGGAAATGATTCAAACATATAATTACTATCTTCTCAGAAGTGCCAAGGCAATTGAGAAATTTAGGCCAGATGTGATCCATTGTTTTCATACCGCTTTTCTGCCCCCTATTGCTAGACAGCTTTCAAATCTTTATAGAATACCCTATCTTATCATGACTCACGGAAGCGACCTTTATTACTTTAAAGAGGATGGCCGTTGGAAGTCTCAGGTTCGTGACGCTTCGTATAGAGCAAAATATATTACTGCAAATAGCAATTTTACAAGAGAGTGGTTCTTGGATATGTTCGGACATGATCTTTCTAAAAAAACTAAAACAATTCCCGCTGGCATTAGCAACAATGTTGATTTTAATAAAGACGTTTCTTGGATTGATAAAAAACTCAACTTTCAATATGACAAAATGGTTTTATTTACGGGAAGACTAACTGAACATAAGGGAGTTGAATATCTTATTAAAGCGGCTCGACAGATAAAAGCCGAAGTTGTCATCGCCGGTGACGGTCCGGAACGCAAATACCTAGAAAGTTTAATCATAAAATATAAACTAACTAATGTTCATATGGTTGGATACTTTTCTTCCCGGCTTGATACCATTAATGACTATTATCTGCGAGCCGATGTCTACGTTGCTCCCTCAGTTTGGAACGAACCGTTAGGGCTCGTTATTCTTGAAGCGATGGTTAATAAAACCCCGGTCGTTGTTTCCCGCAAGGGCGGAGTCACAACTCTTGTTAAAGATGGATACAACGGCTTCTTAGTCCGACCAAGATCTCCAAAGTTGATTGTTGAAAAAGTCAATCTTTTACTTCAAGATGAAAAATTGGCTGAAAGAATGGGAGAACGAGCATATAAAACCGTCACCGAAAAATTCAGCTGGGACAAAATTGCCACCAAATTTTACAATCTCTACGATAAATGTATCCAAAAACCCGCCCCAAAACCTGCGAAAGTAATATAGAATAAAGTTTATGAGGATTTTAATGGTTTCTCTTCTCAAAAGAAAGGTTACTCCCGATATTCCTGCTGCCCGCCCACGAATAATATATGAAATCGCCAACGGACTTGTTAAAAAAGGTCATCAAGTAAGCCTACTTGGAACCGCTGATAGTAATATCCCTGGAGTTAATATAATCCCTGTCATTGAGAAAGGTTTTGTTGATATGCCGTCTTTTGAAAATCCTTTTTATGCAGAAACTGCTTATCTGGTCAAATTAGCCAAAAAAATTGAAGAGATTGGTAACGATTTTGATATAATCCACAATCATACTTACCCTGAATTTATTAATTTACTGGTAGCAAAAAACATTAAAACTCCAATTGTTTCTACGATTCATGCTCAAGCTTTTTCGGAATATGATGAAGTCCTAAGTTTGTTTCCCGAATGCTACCATATCTCGATATCAGAAGCCCACAAAAAATTATTTAAAAAGGCAAAAATTTTTAAAGTTGTTTATAACGGCGTTGATACCAATATTTATTCATATCAAGAAAAAAAAGATGACTATTTATTATGGCTTGGAAGATTATCCAAGGCAAAAAATCCTGATGGAAGTTTTATGGATCCAAAAGGAATTAAGTGGGCAATCAAACTGGCTGAAGAAACAAATTCGCGCCTTTTGATGTCCGGTAATATTGAAGATATGAAGTTTTATGAGCAAGATGTCAAGCCGCACTTGACTGACAAAATAAAATGGGTCGGACCACTGTCTTCTGAACTTGTGTTAACGAAGCCCGAAATTGCTGTCCTGATGCAGAACGCTAAGACGTTCTTGATGCCAATTAATTGGTACGAGCCTTTTGGTTTAGTGATGGCCGAAGCGATGAGCTGTGGCACGCCGGTAATCGGATTTGACCGCGGAGCCGTTTCCGAACTAATTGTTGACGGAAAAACTGGTTTTGTTGTTCCACCGGAAAAAGGAGTTACTGGTCTAAAGGAAGCTTTATTAAAAATTGATCAAATAAAACCCCAGAACTGCCGAGATCATGTTGCCAAAAACTTTTCGACAGAAACTATGGTCAATAACTATGAAAAAACCTATTTAGAAATTCTTAAACAAAGACAGTCTTAAATAAGACTGTCTTTATAAAGAGTGTCCTATGCAGAAAAAAATTGCTATTTTACATTTTGCTTATCCACCCAATATCGGAGGCGTTGAAATTTTGATCAGAGAACATGCTAAAATTCTTTCAGAAATGGGTTATCAAGTCAGCATTATTACCGGCGACGGCGAAGAAAAGAACCCAAAAATAAACTTCGTCAAAATTCCAAAAATTCAGTCAATACTGAAATTTAGTCCAGCTCTTTACGAAAAGATTGTCGAAAAAGGAGTCGTTGATGATGATTTTTATTCACTTGCAGATACGATTAAAAGTAAACTTTCAAACTACCTTGACCAGCAAGATGTCATAATTATCCATAACATGCTGACCTTGGTTCATAATCTTCCTTTTTTATACTTTATAAAACAATATTTTGAAAAAAATCCAGACAAAAAATTAATTGTTTGGGCTCACGATCAAACGTATATTGATGGAGAAAATATCTTGAAAGAAAAACCGGGTGTAAACCTTAACCAAGAACAAAAAGATCTCTTATTAAAACCAATAAGTAAGGCCGTTTATGTAATAATTTCGGAGACCTTTAAAGATCTTTTGATGAAAGTTATGGACCTTTCAAAAAATCAAACAGTTGTCATACCGGATGGTATTAATTTACAAAAATTCTTAGAAATAGATGAAAGTATTTGGAAAGTGGTTCAAGAAAAAGAATTATTATCAAGTTATCCGCTGATACTATCCCCCGTAAATATTATCTTTCGCAAAAACCTGGAATATTGCTTAGATACTATATTTTTTTTGAAAAAATATTTTCCAAATATTAAATATATTATTAGCGGACAAGTTTCTATTCATCGAAAAAATCAAGGTTACTATGAAAAATTGATAGCTCAAATTGATAGATTAGGTTTAAAAGATAATATCGTTTTTCTCAAAGATTATTTTGAACGGTCATTAGAAAATTCGGAGATCCATGATCTTTATGATTTGTCTGATCTAATGTTCTTTTTCTCTAAGGGTGAAAACTTTGGTTTGCCTCTACTTGAAGCTGCCCTCACCAGCACCCCTGCTTTTGTTTCAAGCCTAAAGGTTTTTCAGGAAATAGGTGAAAATAATTTATATAACGTTGACACGGTTAATCAGACAGCCGAACAAACTGCCCTGTTTGTAAAAAATTTCTTGGAAACTGACAAGGTGATTCAATTGAAGAAAACGGTTCGACAAAAATATAATTTGGAAACGATTATTAAAAATCAACTTGCTCCTCTTTTATGAAAATCATATTTGTCGTCCATGGACTTGGCGAATATGCTCAAGCTCAGGCTGTTGCTGACTTACTTCAAAGAAAAAAAGAAAATATATTCTTCTTAAGTAAAGACAAGTTAATTAAAGATATTGCTTTTAATGATAACTTCAGTATTATCGATGAAAAAGACAACATAAATAATATTTTAAATAAAACTGAAGCCGATGCTCTTTTTCTTTGTAACTCTCATACCAATATTTCTTACGATCTAAATCGACCAAATAAAATAAAGAAAATATTTTCTCTTGATTCTAATTGGTTATTTAATAATAAAAAGTTCAGCTCGCATGATATTCATAAATATTCCACCTATCCCTGGATTGATACAATATATGCTTTATTTCCAACATCAATTTTTGAGATGAATCTCAAAGAAAATGGCGGTTATTATGAAATAGAAAAATATTTTAGAGATAGAATTTATTGCCCCGGATTTGTTCCAAGTGGAAAAAGTATTAATTTTTCTGAAAAACAAATTTTACGAAAAAAATATAATATTGCCGAGGAAAAAAAAGTCATTTCTCTCTATTTTGGCGATAGAACATTCCATTCTGACAATTATAATAGGATGGTTTCTGAAACTATGCGAACCATCAGCTTGATATTAAACGACCTTAAAGCAACTAACAATATTGATGTCATAATAAAGAGATTAGACTCTGATGTTCCTGATAAACGAAAAAATTCTGTTCATTTTGATGAAGAGCTATCTATCTCTGACTTAGTAATTATGCATTACGGTTACGGAACTTTAGCTAGAATATTTCATAAAAAAATCTCCGTCATCTGTTTTATACCGCCAATCAAGAACGAAATTCACTCAAATTATTTTGAACTTAGTCCATTGATCAAAAAAAATGCCATTAAACATTTCTTTTTTGATAAATTTGAAAAAACAGAGTTAAAAGATACGATTATTAGTTTACTATTAAATGAATCTGCTATTAAAGATATGCGCCGTCACCAGGAAGATATTTTTGAGTCCGGAGAAGAAAACGTAGTTAGACATTTTTATCAACAGTTTAAATAAACTGCTATACTCTCCATATGAAAGTTTTATTCGCCGTTTGGGAATTGGTACCTTTCTTTCAAGTTGGAGGACTTGGGGACGTAGCAAAATCTCTTCCTCGTAATTTATTCGCTCAAGGAGTCGACGTTAGAGTGATTTTGCCTTTTTACAAAGCCTTAAAACTCCATCGCCAGCAAAAGAAAAAAATTAAGGAATTTACCGTAGTTTATGATGGGAAAAAACAAAAAGTAACTATTTTCCAAATTCATTTTCTTGATGAAAAAATACCTGTTTATATAATTAAGAACGAAAAATGGCTTGATGTTCCCACGAGAGATACTTTTTCTTTTTATAATCTCTGTGTCTATGAGATATTAAAAAATAATCATATTGATTGGGTTCCTGACGTTGTCCATTGTCAAGATCATCATGCCGGTCTCATTCCCCTCCTGATCAAGCATAACAATCTTAAATTCAAAACTTTACTCACAATTCACAATCTAAATCATCAAGGAAAATCATCACTTGATGTTATAAAAAGAATGGGACTTGATCATAGCAAATGTCGAGTCATCCAATGGGAAACCAAGAAAAAGCAGATAAACTTTTTGCTTGAGGGGATTATTCATGCTGATTTAGTTAATGCTGTCTCCCCAACTTATGCTAAAGAAATTTTTACTGAAGAGTACGGCTGTGGCCTTGATGAAATTATCCGCAATGAAGGCCAAAAAATTTCTGGGATCTTAAATGGAATTGACTATGATTCCCGAGATCCAGTTCATGATAAAAACATTAATTTTAATTACGGTATTGAATCAGCGGTTAAGGGAAAACATCTTAACAAAAAATTTCTTCAAGAAAAACTTGGGTTTACCGTATCCGATGATATTCCACTGATCGGTTTTATCGGGCGCTTTGAATCCAAACAAAAGGGTCTAGATATTATGCATAAGATGATCCGTCGCGTTAATTTACAGAAGTTTCAATTTGTGATTCTTGGCCAAGGTGAAGTTGAATGGGAAGATCAATTTTTGTGGTTGGCAAGTTTTTACAAAAAAAATGTCGCCTATATCTCGGTATTTGACCGAAGAATAGCTTCTCAAATTTATGCCGGAGCTGATTTTTTACTGGTCCCTTCTAAATTTGAACCTTGTGGATTAATTCAGATGATCGCGATGAGGTACGGAACTCTACCAATTGCTAGGGCTACCGGTGGACTCAAAGATTCGATCATTGATGGAGTCGATGGATTTTTATTTAAAAAATATTCATCTTTTGACTTAGAAACTAAGATGAAGCAAGCTGTAGGGATCTGGAAAAATGACAAGAAAAAAATTAATGAAATGATTCTTTCGGCAATGAAAAAAGATTTTACTTGGGACAAAAGTGCCAGAGAATATATTAAACTGTACAATAAACTATGCAATCCGTCCGAGACATCCTAAAAAAATTTAATCCACTTGAAGACAAATACGTCTCTAGGGAATTTCAAACATTTGGAATCCATTTAGCCAATAAGCTTGGAGATGAAAGACGAAAAGGCCTCTATATGAAGCTGGCAAAAACTCTGCCAAGAGCAATTCTTGAGGAAGCTCTACGATTTGTGGTCGATGCTAATGCCAGAAATAAAGCCGCTCTTTTCATGTGGAAGCTCAAAGAACTAAAAGCGTTTG
>CAYIMI010000010.1:10080-16362 GCA_964364445.1 uncultured Gammaproteobacteria bacterium | reverse complement strand
TTTTGTATATAATTAATTATGGGCTTATAGCTCAGTTGGCTAGAGCGTTGCATTCACATTGCAAAGGTCCTTGGTTCAAGTCCAAGTAAGCCCACTTAATTTCTGGTACACTGAAGATATCGATGAAAAAACTTCTTAAAAATCATCAGATTATCTTAAAAACAACAATCCTAATAGTTATTTTTATAACCATAGCTATTGGAGGTTTTTATTATTACAAAAAAACCACCAATCAAATTTTATTAATGCAATCAAATAAAATCAAACTTGATCTAGCATTAAAAACTGCTTTAATTGATTTAAAAAACTTAAAATCTCAAGATCAATATAAAATAAATAAAGATCTTGAAAGTAAAATCAAAAACATAGAAACAACTTACACCAAAGCTGTTTCAGCCTATGAAAAATTGCTTGACCTTAAGATTGTTACTAAAAAAACGGAAAAATTTGATTCAACATTTGCAAATATATTAACTCTACTTTCTAAAAGAAATTATGCCTCTGCTGAAGCAGATTTAACAACCTTTGAAAAAGAAATTGGCACAGAAAAACAAAAAATATTAGCATCATTCCAAATTCCGGTAAATACTCCTGAAAATAATACACCTCCAGGATCTGGATACAGTAGTCAATTAGTGAAAAGTGATGTTGGAGATTTTTTAGTTGGAATAGTCGCAGCCGACCTAAATAGTACTCGTGTCATCGTTGATACCGCTTCTGATTCAGACTGTAAGAATGATTGTCCTGTTTTAAGTCTGGGAGATTATGTTTCACGTTCAGGAGCATTTGCTGGTATAAATGGATCTTATTTTTGCCCAGCAGATTATCCTAGCTGTTCTGATAAAAAAAATTCCTTTGATACACTAGCTATGAATAAAAATAAAAAGTATTTAAATTCTGACAATAATGTATATAGTACTGTTCCTGCCGTAATATTTTCCGGTAATTCTGCTAGATTTGTAGGGCAGTCACTTGAATGGGGACGCGATACTGGAGTTGATGCTGTCTTGGCAATGCAACCCCTATTGGTTTCTGGCGGAAATATTGCCTTTAATGGTGATGGCGAACCAAAAAGGGGATCAAAAGGAAACAGAAGTTTTGTAGGGGCCAGTGGCTCAACTGCTTATATTGGAATTGTGTTTAATGCGACCGTTGCCGAAGCGGCTCACGTTCTCCATACAATGGGAATTCAAAACGCCCTGAATCTAGATAGTGGTGGTTCAACGGCTCTCTGGAGTGGAGGCTATAAAGCCGGCCCAGGAAGAAATCTTCCAAACGTACTACTTTTTGTAAGAAAATGATTTTAGAAATTTATTTTTTCGCAGATTTTTTCGCAGAATCTTTTTTAAAATCGTAGTATATTAGACCATAAGTAAATGTTCCTAAAACAATTAAAATTGTTAATGAAATTATTGCCTGTTGACTCATATTAATTCCTAATTCCTTATTAATGTAATATAAATAAGTAATACAAATGTTAATATTAAAATACCTCCATTAGCTAACACGGCAGTTGAATCCATAAGTTTATTTTAACATATAATTTGATATTGCAACTAAGGGTAAGGAAACAAAAATAACTATAAACAAATTAGCAAAATTTAAAGAATAAAGTATTCCTTTTGAGAATATTGGTGTTACTAACCCAACAACAATAATTGATACAGTTAGATTGTTAATTAATTCTGACAATGCTTTTCTTTGATTTAGATTTAAATTAATTTTTTTCATTTCTTCAATATTTTCTTTCTAAATAAATATCCAATCCCTCCTAACATTAATGAAGTTAATGACGCCCAAATATAATCCCAAATATTTGATGATTTTTTAATTATATTTTTCTTTTCTGTTTGCTTATTTACCTCAATCGTTGGGGTTATTAACTCTTTTTGACTTGATGAAATACCCAAAACATCTGGCGATGAGCTTATTGACTTTAAAGCTATTGTTGGGACTAATGAAGATATTTGAGCTACATTAGATATTAAAGTCGGAGTAACCGTTGGAGTTGGTGTTGATGTTGGAGCTAAAGTTGGTGTTGTCGTAGGAGTAGTTGTAATTGTTGGTGTTGGAAATATCGAAAAAGCAATTTGGTTATTATATTCTATATCATAATTATCTATCTGAGATGAAGCTGGTGATTGAGTAATTTCTCCATTTATACTTTCCCAAATGTCATTATTTTCTGAAATCTGGCCAATGACTACTTCATATTTACCTTTATCTGTTCCCTGAACTTTTAAGTCATAACTACCAGATTGTGCATCAGAGATAAATATTATTCCTTCGTCCTCTGGGTAGATCTTGCCGTCGAACTCAACTGTCATAGTCGCTGGTGATTTAATCAAAAAAACTATGGATGATGAAATTTTTGTTACTTGCCCTTCTACTATCTGATCGTCGCTTAAGTTAATATTCAACAAACCTAATATTTTTTTTATTGCCTCTTTTTTGGAAATAATCTCTCCATGATCAAAATATAATTTTTCTGAATCGGTGTCTTGAGATGAGCTTTTACTTAAAATTGTATAATCACCAAAATCAAAATATGACTCTTGAGGTTTTCCGTCTGAGTAATCTCCTAATAATTTATCAACAATATTTTGAGGTTCAACTACGAAGCCTGCCGGAGTATTATTATCTTTTTCTCCGTAAATAGCCGTAAAAATCGGAAAAATATCAGAAAAATTTTGATTATAAGTGGGTAAAAAATTATTTTTTATTGTCAGATTATCAATCGAGATTTCATTCCCTGATTGATCTTTCAAAAAATTAAAAGTTGGAAATAAATCTTTTGCTACCGGAAATTTACTAGCAACTGTGACTCTGTCACTTTCAATAGTTGACTTATTCAAAACCAAAATTATTTTCTCAGCCAGCCATAAAAACGTATTATCTCGATCAATCTCTCCTGCTTCAAGTGGTTTGTAGAACTGAACGGCTCCACGATGAGGCGAACCTACAGAAATAATCTGATTAACTTTGTCTTTATTTTTTTGGGTAAAAATTCGACTTATTAAACCACCTAGAGAATGGCCTACAATATTTATTTTTTGGTTAGGACTATTCTTCCATATTTTAGTCTGAAGATAACTATTTAAATCATTGGTGGTTTTTTCTATTGATTGACGCCAGTCATATGGAAATATAAAAAGACTGATGTTTCGTTGATAACCTATATTGATCAATGTATTAATTAATCCATCATATTCTTTAACAAAATTTTGTAATTTCCAATCAGAATAGTCAACAGTTTTATTATGTAAAATTGCCTCTCGATTCCATGAAGCCATAAAGCCGGGGATAATAATTATAGGTATTTTTTCTGGAATAGAAGTGGGGGTCGGAATTGATGTAGGAGTTGGTGTTGGAATTTCTGTAGGGGTCAAACATGTTTGACCCGTGCAAGCCATGCTTAGTCGCCATCGATCATCACTTCCTCGTCCTGAATAATATAATTTTAACCCTCCATTAGAATTTAACACTGATGGAAATATTAAGTGTTTTTGATCATACGGTTTGTCTTTAGTCAACAAGTATCCTTGGTCTTCAAATACTGAATTACAGCTTAAAGGCAGAGTAGTTCTAGCAAATTTAATACCACTACTATCTGATTTGTGAAAAAATAGGTATAGATCATTATTTTCTTGGTAGGGAAAGGGGCCATCTCCACCGTATAAAAAGCCATACTGGCAACGTTGCCAGGTAATCAAATCATCAGAATAAGCCAGCTTTATTTTAAATCCATCTCCTCCCCAAGCTCCGAAAAAAAGATAAGTCCGATTATCCTGTTTAAAAGGATGACCCGCAAAAACGCCATTTTTTTCAGAATTATTATTTATGTCAGGAACTATCACCGGAGATAAATTTAAGGAACAGTTAAAATCAAAATCACAAGTACTCGAGTAAATTCTGTATACCGTGTTATTGTCATAACGGGTAATAAATAATAAATACCCTGTTTGAGTTTTTATTATGCTAGGGTTTGATAGGTCAGCACCTGTGTTTAATATTTCTTTTTTCATCACCCAGTCAGTACCATTGGCGGACTCAAAATATCCTAAAGAATAATATGATTCCGAAGATCTGTTAATAACAAAAATTCCTTTATAAATATCACCCTCTTTAAAAATATTTACCTGAAGTTGATTGGCGTAATTATTGATATAAGAAACTGGAAGGGGATTATTGGGTGACTTTTCAAATTGAAAAGCAAAAATGCTTTGAACAAAAAATAAATATGTGAAAAAAATTAAAAATACTTTTTTCATATAATAATTTATAATCATTGTTAATTTCTTTGTCTACCGCTTATAACCTACAAAAGTATATTTTCGGAGCGTTAAATCAAGCTATTTTCTTCGATAGATACCCAATTTTTATGAAGCTAAGCCAAAGGATCAAACCAAGAATATTTTGAATATTAGTCAAGTTTAAATTAAATAACCATAGACAATAAAAAGAAAATAAATATAAACTGATTAAAACGATTAGCCATAAATATTTTTTTGGTTTAATTAAATATAAGAAGGGAACTATCCAAACAAAATATTGAATAGAAAAATTTGTCGTAAAAACAAAAAAGAAAAATAATAGATCAAGGAATTCTTCGATTAAATTTTTATTTCTTTTCAAAATTGAGTAACTAAAAAAACAGATCAGAAATATTAAAGTTGATAATTTTTGCCACAATATTATAGTTTTTCCTAACAAACTCAATGGCCCCCATATTCCCCATAATCCCTGATAATAAATTAGTGTTTTACTTATGTTGAATAAAGAGCTTTTAAATAACCAAATATAAATAAATATAAATAAAGCCGGGAAAAAAATTATTAAAAAAATTAGTTTTTTACTCTTAATTCTTCGTACTATTGGTATAAGAAACAATATTGGCCAAGTTTTTGTAAAAACTGCAAATGAAAAACTTAAAACGGATAATAATTCCTGTTTTTTATTTAATAAATAAATAGTCAGAAGAATAAAAAACACCGGAATGACATCAAACTGCCCATGTAAGGTAGTTATCAAAATCGTTACAGGATTAATAGCATAAAGAAAGCAAGTTTTTAAATTTTTCTTGGATAACAGATATATTAATTGAAGTATTCCTAGGTCAAATATAATATTTATAACTTTTATAAGTGTTATAACAATTATTTTGCTTTGGCCAAAATAAACTGCCAAAGCCTCTACATATAAAAAAAACGGTAGATAGGGGTGATGAAGATTAGCCACATCAGGATAAATATTTACTCCTTTTAAAGTTAATTCACCAACTTGAAGATATGATTGCAGATCATAGTTAGTTACATTTCTGAATAAATAAAGACAAATTAATCGAATAACTAGTGCAATTATAAATATTTTTTTCATTTTTTTCGTTTTTTGTACGGGTCGGGTTACCCGACCCCTACATTATTTATCCTTTGGATAAATTTTGCAGTCGGTTATAACCTACAAAACAGCTTGTTTGTATTGCTATATGGCTTTATTGTTCTCGATATACCACTTGAAATGACGGTGTATAATATAGGCATGAGCGCAAAACTATCAGTTTTGATGATCACAAAAAATGCCGCTGAAACTTTAGAGAAGTCATTAGCATCAGTAAAAAAGATTGCCGACGAAATTATTATTGTTGACAGCCAGTCAACTGACAGGACAGTTGAGATAGCCAAAAATTATCTAGCAAAGGTCTACGTTAAAGAATTTACGGATATTGGGAAACAACGAATATTTGGTCTATCTAAAGCAACTGGTAAATGGGTACTGATCTTAGACTGTGATGAGATAGTCTCGGAGAGATTGATGAAGGAAATTAAATCTAAAATTGATAACATACAAATAAAAATTAACGGTTATTATATTCCTTATCAGAACTTTTTCTTAAATACTCCACTTCAATTTGGCGGGGAAGATTATAAAATGCTTCGGCTTTTTAGACGCATTAAAATATATATAGAACCTTCGTTAGTTCACAATAAAATTGAGGTTAAGGATGAAAAAATAGGCTATTTAAAAGGAAAAATATTTCATCACTCATATCGATCTCTCCCACAAATGTTTGCAAAATTTACCGATTACGGAATTCGAATGGCTAAAGAAAAATATTTATCTAGGGAAAAATCGTCATTTAAAAAAGTATTTGTTTATCCTATTCATATGTTTTGGGCAAGGTTTGTGGAAGATAAAGGATATGAGGACGGATTTTTTAGAATTCCTTTGGATTTAGGATTTGCGTATATGGAATTTGTGACTTATTTATTTTTATTTTTTATG
>CAYIMI010000010.1:0-10070 GCA_964364445.1 uncultured Gammaproteobacteria bacterium | reverse complement strand
ATCCAGACTATAATTACATTATCATATGAAAATTGGCTTCATCTTTGTTTTATTTAAAACACCTCAATCAGAAATTTCCCGTCTAAAAGAAGAGGTGAGTAAGTGTCATTCCAATATCTACTTTATTGATAACTCTGAAAATGGTCAAGGATATGCTGCCGGTGTTAATCAAGGGATAAAAAATGCTTTAAAAGATAGTTGCGATCTGTTTGTCGTTGCCAATCCAGATATTTCAATTGACAAATTGGTTAAATTGGATCAATTGGTTAAATTTTCCCCATTTGATATCTGGGGATTGGCAATGAAACAGCAAGGAAAAACTTACTATGGTGGGACTATTGATAAGTGGCGGATGAGCGGGGGACTAATCGAAAAGAAACCGACTAAACGATTTATTGAAACGGATTTTGTCTCCGGCTCTTTAATGTTTATAAAAAAAAGCGTTGTTGATAAAGTTGGTTTTTTTGATGAGAAATATTTTATGTATTATGAAGAAGTTGACTACTGTTATCGAGCAAAAAAAGCCGGTTTTAAAATCGGTATTGATACTAAATCGGTGTATGAACATTTTGAAGTTTCAAGAGATAATCCTCAAAAAGAATTTTATCTTTTCAAAAATCGTTTAAAGTTTTTATTTAAATATGGGTCCTTTAAACAAAAAATTCGTGAATTAATCAGAGCTCCAAAAACTGTTTTTGAAGAAATAAAAAAACGACCCTTTTACTTAAATTTTTTCAGTTTAAATATCTCCTCGATTGTTAATAAGATCCTTCACTTTGCTTTGTTTTTAATTTTAATAAATTATTTTCGCCCTGAAGAATACGCTGTCTATACTTTGGCTTGGACACAAATCGGATTACTTTTACCTTTATTGGATTTTGGGACTACTTCTTACAGCCTAGTTCATATTAATGATTCTATTGATAAAAAAATTCGAGAGCTTTTCTCCTTGAGGTTTTATTTATCTTTAATAACTTTTATTTTGACGATAATTTTGGCAATTTTATTCCACTATCCAACTTCCATTCTTATTCCAATCATTCTTATCTCATTCGTTATTTTTGCTAACATGCTTTCCGGCACTTATCTAATTCTTACTTCAATCAAACAAAAATCTTATATCGCCTCAATCGTTTCTATGGTTTTTCAAATACTATTAGTAATTTTATTAATCGCGGGTGTCTTAATAACTAAGCAATTAATGCCTGTTTTTATAATAACTTTTGTTTTATACAACCTCTATTCTTTAATAAACTTTTTACTTCTTAAAAATGAAGTTGGCAGTTTATCTTTAAAAATTGATTTAAAACAATGGTCAATTATCATCAAAAAATCCTTTGTCTTTCTTCTTATTAGTTTACTGGCTGGTTTTTATTCTAAGGCAGATGTTCTTATCTTAAACTTTATAAAAGGCAAGCAAGCGGTTGGAATTTACTCAGCTGGTTACCGGTTTTTAGATGCATTAATGTTTGTTGTCACTGCCTATAATGTTTCTTCTATGCCTTTATTTTCTAAATTGGCTAAAGAAAAAAAGAAAAATATATTTATTAATAAAATTAAAAAGGATGTTATTCTAGTTTTTACAATCGGGATGTTTATTGCCTTGGGTTTTTATTTTCTTGGTCCAATTATTTTACCACTCGTTTATAAAAATACATATTTTCAATCAATTCAAGTTCTAAGAATAATTATTTTTGCTTTGCCATTAATTCTTTTGACATCGGTTTTTTTAAACTCAATTTATGCTTTAAATAAAGCTAAAGCAGCAATTTATATTTTTTTATTTCAATTAATCTTTAACTTCGTTCTAAATCTATATTTCATTCCAAGGTTTAGTTTTTTTGCCTCGGCATATATCACATTAGTTGGTGAGGCACTTAATACTTTTATCTGTTTTATTATTTTAAGAAAAGCTTTAAATGAAAATTTCCGTTGATGGGGGAGCATTGAATCCAAAAAATAACCAGCGATTCGGAACAGCCGTTTTTTCTGAAAATTTAGTCAAAGCCTTATCTCTTTATGATAAAAAAAATCAATATCGTGTCTATACTTTTGAAAATCTTAAGCCAAAGTTATTTTGGATGAAGGGGCGCGTTAGCATAGAAGAACTAAAAACAAAAAAGGATGTTTTTTTAGCTTTAAATCAAGCTTTGCCTCTTTATACAAAAGCCAAAATTATTAGCTTTTGCCATGGCCTTTCGTATCATTACTACCCTGAATATTATTCAAAAAAAGACGTTGATCGTTTAAATAAACAGCTACAAGAAATGATTAAAAGGTCTGACAAAGTCATTGTTTCTTCTAAAAAAATTAGGGATGAACTATTATCTATGAATAAATCAATTGATAAAAAAATAGCTGTTTTACCATTTGGAATTCCGTTTGATATGTCCTCCTTCGCCAAGGATTCGGCGGATAAAGAAAAATTCTTTTTATTTGTTGGTATGGATCACCAGATAAAAAATATTGATTTTATTAAAAAAGCTTTTGAGAAATTTAATAATTCAAAAGAGTTTAAGAATTATAAATTAGTCTTAGTCACAAATAATTGTTCGAGGGAAAAACTTCGTAAACTTTATAGAAATGCCGCAGCTTTATTGACAGCTTCGCACTATGAAAGCTTTAATTTTCCTATCCTTGAAGCGTTATCTCAAGGTTGCCCAGTCATAGGACTAAAATCTGCCATAATTCCAGAGCTAAAATCATATGTCAACATGGCTCGAGATCTTGATGAATTTGTTGATAATATGAAAGAAATTAAAATAAAACCAAGTGTACAATCGATTAATCGATTGTACAAAATATTTAATTGGAAAAATTATGTTAAAGATTTAGTAAGATTATATTAACTATATGAAAGTAACCGCTGTAGTTTTAACCAAAAACGAAGAAAAAAATATTTTGAGATGTTTAAAGTCTCTATATTTTTGTGACCAAATAATAATCGTTGATGATTTTTCAACTGACAAAACTATCGCACTAATCAAAGATTCCAATGTGACAATTTTTGAAAGAAAATTAAATAATGACTTTGCTACTCAGAGAAATTTTGGTTTAAGCAAAGCCAATAATGAATGGGTTTTGTTTGTTGATGCAGATGAGGAAGTCACACAAGAATTAAAAAATGAAATTGATAGACTGGTCCCGACTGAGTCGGGAGACACAAATGCTTATTATGTTAGGCGCCGTGATTATTTTTGGAATCAAGAATTAAAATATGGCGAGGTGCGTCAAATAAGACAAATTGGTCTCATTAGACTCATACGTAAAGATTCTGGTAAGTGGATGGGCTCGGTTCATGAAGTTTTTCATACAGCCAAAAATGTTGGACAATTAACTAGTTTTATTAATCACTATCCTCATCAAGCCCTAAAAGAATTTATCAATGACATCAATCACTATTCAAGTATCAGAGCTGAAGAGCTATTTAATCGTGGAACAAAGACTAATATCTTTGATATTATTTCTTTTCCTTTAGGTAAATTCATTTATAATTATTTTTTTAATTTAGGATTTTTAGATGGATCAGCTGGCTTTACCTACGCTTTTATGATGAGTTTTCATTCATTTTTAGTTAGGGCTAAACTGTATCAGTTGACTGGATCCCCGTCTTCACGGGGATGACATCTATTAAATAATGAATATATTATTTTATTTAACTGCTTTTTTATTCTCCTTAGGTCAATTAGGTAGAGTCTCTTTTTTTAATCAACAAATAAATTTTTATTTATATGAAGTTGCCTTAATATTAAGTCTATTTTTTCTTTTTTTTAAATATCGCCTTCAACCAATTAAAGAAGCCTGGAAAAAATATAAGTCAGTTTTTTTCTTTCTGTTTATTTTATTATTGTCTTTATTAATCGACTTACATAAATATAGTTTCTTTAATAATATCATTGGTTTTTTATATTTTTTCCGTCTTCTCTTATATTTTTTGTACTTTTTTTATCTTAAATATCGTCCACAATCAATAAAAAACGGAATTTTTATTATTGCCGTTTTAACTATACTCTCAACTTTGATTCAATATTTTCTTTACCCGGATTTGCGTAATCTTATATATCAGGGATGGGATCCACATCTATACCGAACATTTGGTGTTTTTTTTGATACTTCAATTGCCGCCGCAATTTTTGGAATTTTTTTTCTGACAATCAATCAATCAATAATTAAAATAACTTATTTGTTATTAGTCGCTCTTAGTTTCTCTCGCTCGATTTATCTTGGCCTATCTTTAACTCTAATCTATTTGTTTATTCGTCAAAAACAACTCAAAAAAATAGTTTTTTTTCTATTATTTTTTTCAGCTTTGATTTTTTTTATTCCCAAACCAGCAGGTGAGGGTGTTAATTTAAAAAGACTTTATTCAATTGAATCAAGAATTGAGGATTATCGAGAGGGGATTGATCTTTGGAAAAATAAACCTCTAATTGGATATGGCTATAATAGAATTCGTTATATTAAAAATAGTGACTCACTTCATTCTGGCGCAACTTATAGTTCAAGCTTTCTAACTATTTTGGTTTCTTCGGGAATATTAGGACTCATAAGCTTTATTTGGGTTTTATGGAGTTTAAGAAAGTCTAACAAAATTGCTCCGATTCTATTAATATTTTTATCTATTGTCTCATTGTTTGACAATGTACTTTTGCATCCATTTATTTTATTTTTATTATTTATCAATCTTTCTGATAAGTAATCTTAAGAGTTTTTGTTTCAGTATTACCAGCAATATCTTGAGCAGTCACTAATATTTGATTTTCTCCATCTTTTAAACGAACTGAAGTTTCAAAACTACCGTTGGCATCAACAACAACTGGCAGATCATTAACATGGATATAGGTTTCCTTATCCGTACTTCCTTTTACTTTTATCTCCTGGTTATTAGTTGTTGAGTTGTCTGAAGGTTCGCTAATTTCTAATTTAGGTTTTTCACTTTTATAAAAAACCTTATAAGTTATCGTGCTTTTTTCTGTTTTACTATCTTTTGATTTGGCTATGATATATATACTATTGTCACCCTTTTCAAGATCTCCAATTTCTTCGCTAAAAGTATCTGAGGATAATTCTATTTCCTTAATTTTTTTTGAATTTACATAAAAGTCCAAAATATCAAAATTTAATATTGAACCAGAGATAATAATCTTTGCACTATTTGTAGCTTGAGGAATTGAAGAGATATCCACTGTGCTGAAACTATCTTCGGTTTTTGAAGATGGCTTAGTTGATGGCTGAGGAAACAAACCGGAAACAAAACTTGAAGTATTTAATAAGAGTTTTATGCCAAATGTAAAGATAAAATATAAAATACAGAAAAGAGTCACGACATATAGAAATATCGTGTTTTTCATCTTTTTTTCTTGAACCCTTTCTAATCTTCTCATGAGTGTATATATAATTTAACTCGAACTTACTTTCTCAAAAACTGCTGATGATAATATTATAGACAAATTTTTTTAAGATTGTGACACTTCGCTTACATTTTTGCAACATGACGAGCCTTAATTATGGGGGCTGGAGACAAGATTTTGGCTATCTGAAAGGGTTTCAATTACCCATGGTTTGTTTGTTCATCTTCATAAAATCTTCATATACCACTTTCTAAAATATAAACGTGATTGAAAAGAAAAATGTAATTCACAGATTGAAAATAATCAAAGGCCATTTGAGATTGGTCACCAGTATGGTTGAGCGAGGTGATAATTGTTTTGATATTATTCAACAATCTAGAGCAGTTAGAGGAGCATTGAGGAAACTTAATTTATTAATTCTTGAAAAACACCTTCGCATATGTGTTTTTAAAAATACCGATAAAAAACAACAGGCTTTGATTACCAGTTTTATAAATCACTATGCCTAAGTCATTGATAATAGGAATCATTCTTTTCTCGCTGGTAACTATTGTTGGCTCTTATTTTTTATTCGCAAGTACCAATAAACCTCGGGTCCCAATTATTTCGTATTCCGCCACCGATAAAGAAAAACCTGTTGTTGAAGTAAAAGAAACCTCGGCCGATTTTGGCACAATAAAAGTCTCCGAAGAAAAATCAAAAGACTTTGTTATAAAAAATATCGGAAATAAACCCTTACAACTTTCAGATATTACGACCAGTTGCGGTTGTACTGTTGTTCAGATCATTTATAAAGGTAAGACAAGTGAAGAATTCAGTATGCATGCTCAAAGTGAATATGTAGCAGAAATTGCTCCCCAAACAACAGCAAAAATAAGAGTCATTTATCGACCATACGTCATGCCAGTTTACGGAGTCGTCGGACGAGAGGCATATATGTCAACCAATGATCCATCAAATCCAAAACTCGTTTTCAAAGTTAAATCCTTTGTCAAATAATTATGAATACAAATTTTTTGTTTGGTATTTCTTTGACCGCATCATTCCTTGCCGGAGTACTGGCACTATTTGCACCTTGTTGTATTACATTTCTTTTCCCTTCTTATCTAGGAACGATTTTTAAATCTGGACGGGGAAAAGTAATATTTTATACTTTTATTTTTGCCTTAGGTCTGGCGTTTATTCTTATTCCAATTGCTTTGGGATTCAGATTTTTTGTTTTTCTCCTTGACGATTATCACAAACAAATTTATTACTTGGGGGTGTTTATTTTAATAGGTATGGGAATAATGACTTTAAAACCCATATTTCATATCCCGCAATTTTTTCATGTAGAACCTAAGTTAGACAAGAATATTAATGCCAGTTCGGTTTTTGGTTTGGGTCTTATGTCAGGGCTTACCTCCTCCTGCTGTGCTCCCGTTTTATTTGCCGTAGTTACCTTAACAACACTTTCCCCTTCACTTTTTCAGGCAATGATCGTTTCAATGGCTTATGTGCTGGGAATTGTTTTTCCCCTTTTTATCCTTTCTTTAGGTTATGAAAAGTTCTCCAAAAAATTAGGTGGAGAAAATAGGCAAAAACTTTACATAATTTTAAAGTATATAGGAGCTTTTATATTTATAGTTTCCGGAATCCTCATTGGCATATTTAATTATTACGACAAAATTCAGATGAATAAGATGGATGGGTACAGTAAATCAATACGGATATTAGTTTTTGAAATATCCAAGTGGTTCCAAAATCCTATTATAGATATTTCCGTATTCCTAATAATTGTGTTTATTTTTTATAAGTTACTCAGACATGGTTCTAAGTCTGAGCAAATTAAATAATATGTATAAGCGACTGAAAAAGTATGCGATTCCATTACTCGGGATCAGTTTGGGGATTAATTTATTGTTCTTAGTCTCAGGGATTGTTAAAAAAAATAGTGCGTCACAAAGCACGACCAATAAAACAACCGTGAAAGCCAATCCTTCGAAGGATAATTTATTTAATGAAATCAATCCGGAAAAAGGATTTGAAATCAATGCTAAGTTTGGTGATCTTGGCCCAAAAATGTTATCAATGGGTGTCATTGATTATGATAAATTCATAAGCACCTATGCAAAATCAGGTCAAAAAATACCTAAAGAATTAGATGAAATTTTAAAAAATAATGTCAACAAAAAAGTCAAGATTACAAGGGATAATTCCTACTTTCTTTTAAATTTTTTCTGGGCGGTTGGTTTGGCTAATAAATCAAAAATTCTTGATGAAGGCGAGATCATGAAATACGGCGGATTAAAAGAAGCCGGTAATTTTGCCTCAACCGGTGGATGGTCATTGGCGAAATCTAATCCTATGGATTATTATTCAAAAGCAAGTTTAATACCCTTAACAAAAGAGCAAGAAGATTTAGTTGCCAAAGTTTCTTCAAACGTATATCGACCATGTTGTAATAATTCAACGGCTTTCCCAGACTGTAATCACGGGATGGCCTTACTAGCTGTGTTTCAGTTGATGGCATCAAACGGTGCTAACGAAAACCAGATGTATGAAGCTGGAAAATATTTCAATGCTTTTTGGTTTCCTGGTAATTATTATGACCTGGCTTTATATTTTAAAAACAAAGAAGGAAAATCTTTTAAAAATATTCCAGCCCAAGTTATTTTAGGAAAAGACTATTCCTCAGCAACAGCATCTCAAACTGTCAAACAATGGCTAGCTGATAAAGGATTGATTCAAGAACCACCAAAACAGGGCGGCGGCTGTGGGGTATAATGTAACACATGAGAATATTACTAATTGAAGATGAAAAAAGATTATCCCACTTTGTCAAAAAAGGTTTAACCGAAAATGGATTTGCGGTAGACCAAGCGTTTGATGGCGAAGAGGGATTATATCTGGCACAACAGGAAACTTATGATGTAATAGTTTTGGACGTAATGCTTCCAAAAATGAGCGGCGTTGAAGTATGTAAAAAACTTCGTCTACTGAAAAAAGAAACACCGATTCTTATGTTAACGGCAAAGAGCGAGCTTGAAGATAAAGTTGAAGGATTGGATTCCGGAGCTGATGATTATCTGACAAAACCTTTTGAATTTGCCGAACTTAAAGCCAGGATTAACGCACTTCTTAGGCGGAGTTATCACCAAGTTTCAAATAATCTAACTATTGATAATTTGGAGGTTGATCCTTCAAAACACACAGTTTTCCGAAATAAAAAACCGATTAAATTGACTCCTAAAGAATTTTCAATCCTTGAACAGTTACTTCGCCAAAAACACGAAGTTGTTACGAGAACACAGATTATAGAGCATGTTTGGGATTATAATTTTGACAGTCTATCAAATGTAGTCGATGTATTTATAGGTACACTAAGAAAAAAAATAGACCAAGGAGAAAAAGTGAAACTTATTCACACTCTGCATGGAGTCGGTTATATGATTACAGATAAGACGCCAAAGATATGAAAACACTAAAAGATAGTTTAAGGTATCGTTTATTTTTCTGGTATATATTAAGCCTTTTATTTTTAGGATTTTTTATAGTTCTTACCGTTCATATTTATAAACTCCCCTACAGTAATTTATTACTTGCAATCGTCTTTCTAATATTGTCAATCATTGGTTTTATAATTATTTATAGATTTACAAAGTCTTTAATATCCCTCACTTCTCAAATGAAACTAATCTCAAGTAAAAATCTTGAAAATAGAATTACGATTAATCAAGGGAAGGATGAAATTAGCGAATTGGCAATAACATTTAATGAACTTCTTGACCGATTGAATAAAGCGTTTAAGCGGGAACGTCAATTTATTGGCGACGTCGCTCATGAATTAAAAACTCCGCTTTCTACTTTAAAAAGCAGTTTTGAAGTGACTCTTCAAAAGGAAAGGTCAAACGAAGAATATAAACGGATAATTAAAGGTTCGATCAATGAGACTGACAGATTGACAAAAACACTCAAAGATGTTTTGGATTTGGCTTGGACCGAGGTACCTAATGAATCGCAAAAAGAACTTTTTGATCTTTCGGAAATGATGAATGAAATGATAGAAATAGGTCAAAAATTAGCTTTAAAAAAACAGATCAAAATTAATTTTTCTATTGCTTCAAATATTAAATTGGATGGATTTAGAGATAGGTTGGGAAGGGCGATATTAAACATAATTGACAATGCCATAAAATATACACCAAATCAGGGAAGGATAAATATTTCCCTGTTGAAAGAAAAAAATAATGCCCTTATTACCATTAAAGACAATGGGCAGGGCATTGAAGAATCGGAACTTAATCAAATTTTTGACCGTTTTTATAGAGGTTCAAAAACAAATAAAATATTTGGGGCAGGATTGGGTTTAGCAATTGCTAAAGCAACTATTGAAATTCATCGCGGAGCCATTCAAGTTAAAAGCAGGCTTAATTCCGGCTCAATTTTTACCATTGCTCTTCCGCTTTCCTAAAATATTATCTTCATAATAATAATTATTAGCAAATCATGTAAAATATTGATGATATGAGCCAAAATGTTAATAACTTTGTTCAAGAGTGTCGAAATAGAAAAAAGATTACTCAAGAAGAGCTTGGTAATAGCATTGGGGTAACAAGACAAACCATTATTGCTATCGAAAAAGGGAATTATACTCCCTCAGTATTACTTGCCCTCAAAATTGCAAAATATTTTAACATATCAGTTGAAAAATTGTTTATTATTAAATAATATGCTCAC
>CAYIMI010000009.1:0-16415 GCA_964364445.1 uncultured Gammaproteobacteria bacterium | reverse complement strand
CTGTTAGAGCTTGCGCTCACGAGTTTTCAAGACTCGCGCATTACCGTCCTGCCCACCTTCCTTTTTTTGAGGTGCGTGCCAGAATCGAACTGGCGCATAACTGTTTTGCAGACAGTCGCGTTACCACTTCGCCAACGCACCTGAATCCAAATATTTTACCTGAAAGAGAAGCTTTTCTCAACGGGCTTTGGTAGAATTAGCTCTATTGGAGATGTGCCAGAGTGGACGAACGGGCTAGTCTCGAAAACTAGTATGGCCGCAAGGTCATCAGAGGTTCGAATCCTCTCATCTCCGCCATGTTTCAAAGCCCAACTCATGGACAGGTAGATCTGGAAAAGTTAAAACACATTGTATCTTCTTACATGGCAGAAAATAAAAAAGCCAAATATGAAGTTATCGTTGGTACTGACTCACAAAAGATGGAAAAAGGCGGTTATGACTTTGTGTCCGCCTTGGTAATTCACCGGATTGGTTTTGGCGGGATTTATTTTTGGAAAAGGGAAATTAATAATAAAAAAATGGGTCTAAAAGAAAGAATTTACCGGGAAGCGACGATGTCTTTGGAAACCTCGGAAAACTTTGTCAGCTTTTTCAAAACCAACGGTATTGCCCGCTACGATATTCAGATTCATGTTGACATCGGACACAATGGGGAAACCAGAGATATGATCAATGAAGTCAGCGGTATGATTCGGGGGAGCGGATATGATGTGAAAATAAAACCATATTCTTATGGGGCGAGCAAAGTGGCAGATAGGCATACTTAAAGATATTCTTTTACATTACTATCATTTATCACGAAACTTGTTCCTTCGCCCTTAATAATTTTATAGGCAACCCGTCTGGCGATTCCTTCAATAGTTCGCTCCAAGCTTCTAATACCCGAATCAAATCCTAAAGGTCTGGTGATCTTCATCCAGACGGAATCTTCGATTTTTATATTCTCCGGTGTTAGTCCTACCTCTTTGATATAACGGGGGAAGACATAGTTTTTGGCAATGGCAATTTTTTCCTCATCAGTATATGAGGGCATTTGAATCATCTCAAGTCGATCCATGACCGCTGTTGAAATATTATTGGTATTGTTGGCGGTAGCAATAAAGAGAACTTGGGAAAGATCAAGCGGATAGTCAATAAAATAATCGGTAAAATTATTGTTTTGTCCCGGGTCTAAAAGTTCAATTAGAACACCCATAATGGCCGCCCGCGATTCCGGGGTGATTCTATCCAGTTCGTCAAGTAATATAACCGGGTTTCGAGTTCCCGCTCTTCTTAAAGCCCGGACAATCATGCCCGGTTCGGCTTCCGGAGAAGTTTTTGACTGACCGCGAAGGTCTAAAGCTGAGGAGAGTCCTCCAAAAGGAATACGCATAAATTTTCTTCCTAAAGCTTCAGCGACCGATTTAGCAAAGGTAGTTTTTCCAGTGCCGGCTAAACCAACAAAAAATAAATTAGGCGCATGGGAGTTTTTGGACAAAATTAAAACAGAAAGATATTCAATAATTCTTTGCTTAATTTTTTCCAGACCGAAGTGATTTTTATCTAGGATTTGTTTAGCGTGATTAATATCCAAAATATCATCAGTTTTTTTATTCCAAGGTAAGTTAACAATCCAATCAATATATTTGGCCGTGATATCCAGTTGGGAAAGATTGCCACCGTGTTTTAAGGTGAGATAAATTCTTTCAATTTGCTCGGCGGCTTTATCATGAAGATTAGCAGGTAGATCAGCCGACTGCAAGAGAGTCTTTAATTTTTCTATTTCTGACAAGCTATTGGTTTCATCCATATTGTTAGCAGACAAATTAGTTATCTGACAATTTCCCCTTGACAAAGGAAAACTTTTTGGGTATATTTTCATCATAAAAAAATTATAAGTTAATTACAAGTTCCAATTTTTAAATATGTCAAAAACACAAGGTAAAATTAAACCTCTTTTTGATTACGTATTAGTTAAACCTCTTGAAGGCGAATCAAAAACTGCTTCAGGGATTGTTCTGCCGGATAGCGCCAAGGAAAAACCACAGGTTGGTGAGATAATGGCCGTCGGCCCGGGCAACGATTGTTGTGGAAGTAATTGTTGCAGTGATGAAAAAAAGAAATGCGAAGGTATGGTCGTTGAGGTCGGTCAGAAAGTTTTGTATAAGAAATGGGGAGGAAACGAAGTTAAAGTTGGTATGGAAGAATGGCTTTTGATTGAACAGAAGGATGTGATGGCAGTTGTTGAATAGTTATTAAACTTTATAAAGTTATAAAGTTCATAAAGTTAAAAATTTAAATAAAATAATATGGCAAAACAAATCATTTACGGAGCAGAGGCTCGAAAAAAACTTCTTGATGGTGTTGATAAGTTATGTAAGGCAGTCGCAACAACTTTAGGTCCAAAAGGACGAAACGTTGGATTAGAACGAAAATGGGGTGGACCAGCAGTAATCCACGATGGCGTGTCAGTTGCTAAAGAAATTGAATTGGAAGACGCATTTGAAAATATGGGGGCTCAGTTAGTTAAAGAAGCTGCCTCAAAAACAGCTGATATTGCAGGAGACGGAACAACGACCGCCACAATTTTGGCTGGTGCGATTGTTTCTCAAGGGATAAAAATGATCACTGCCGGATCAAATCCAATGGTGATGAGAGCAGGACTTATAAAAGGGTCTTCTTACGTTGTTGCTGAACTTAAAAAAATGGCTAAAACCATTACTTTGAAAGATGCTGCTAATGTTGCGACCATTTCTGCAGGTGACGTTGAACTTGGAAATCTTATTGCCGAAGCTTTAAAAAAAGTCGGCGGAAAAGATGGAGTTGTCACAGTTGAAGAAGGGAAAAGTTTGGAGACAACCTTTGATCATAAAGAAGGGATGCAGTTTGATCGAGGTTTTGCCTCTCCTTATTTTGCCACCGATTCAGACAAGATGGTGGCTGAAATTGAGGATGCATATATTTTGATTACCGATAAAAAGATCACTGCTGTTTCAGATCTATTACCATTCTTGGAGAAATTCGTTAAAGTTTCCAAGAATTTGGTCATTATTGCTGAAGAGATAGAAGGTGAAGCTTTGGCAACATTGGTCGTCAACAAACTTCGTGGGACATTCAACGCACTGGTTGTTAAAGCTCCGGGATTTGGAGACAGACGAAAAGAGATGTTGGAAGATATTGCAATTTTGACAGGAGGAACTGTCATCTCAGAAGATCTGGGAAAAAAATTAGAGAATATTGAAGTCGCCGACTGTGGTCGGGCTGACAAAGTAAAGTCAGATAAAGAAAACACTTCAATCATCGGCGGCAAGGGAGATAAAAAATTAATAACTGGAAGAGTTGAAAAGATAAGACGAGAATTAAAAGAATCAACCTCTGATTTTGATCGCGAAAAGTTCCAGGAAAGATTAGCAAAGCTTTCCGGTGGAGTGGCAGTCATCAATGTTGGAGCCGCGACCGAAGTTGAGCTAAAAGATAAAAAGGAAAGAGTCATTGACGCTGTTGCCGCAACGAAAGCCGCTCTTGAAGAGGGAATAGTTCCAGGTGGAGCCGTCGCTCTTCTGGACATCAGTCAAAAAATGGATTCAAAAGAACTGGAAAAGTCAGGAGCCAGTCGCGATGAAGTGATTGGATTCGAACTTGTTAAAAGTGCCATTGAATCTCCGTTTACAAAATTAATGGAAAATGGCGGGCTAAATCCAGGCGAATTAATTGCTAAAGCTAGATCAGCTAGTGCAAAGGGACAAGGTTTTGATATTTTGAAAACCGAGTCAACTGCAACGGCCGAAACGATTGATATGATCAAAGCCGGAATCATTGACCCATTGAAAGTGGTTAGAACTGCTGTAGAAAACGCAGTTTCAGTCGCCACAATGGTGTTAACAACCGAAGCATTGGTCGCCGATTTGCCGGAAAAGAATCCTCCATCTGCCCCAATGGGAGGCGGTGGAATGCCGGGAATGGGTGGAATGGGGTATTAAACGTTAAAAACGTTTTGTAGGGGCTGGGTTTCCCAGCCCCTTTTTGTTGGTTGGACAATCTAAAGGTTTGTTATAATAATAGGCTATGTCAAAATTAGGAGAACTTGTTGGTATTGCAAAGGCAAGGTTTAATGAAAACAAAAGAGGCTTATATATTAGTGGAACATATGCTTTATCTTCATCTTTATTTTTAATTCCTACACAGACTGTTTTAACATTTGGGGTTGGAGAGGCAGTTAAACATTTTGGCCTAGCTCCACTTGGAATTATGACCTATGGTCTTATCGCATTGAATGTTGCAAGTATTGCGGTTGAATCGTTAACTTTGGCAAGGCATAGCTTCAGTAATAATCCACCATCACCATTACTAAACATTTCTATAAAAGAAGGGGTAAATATGATCCCAGATTTTAAAAAAATTGCTGAAAAATATCCAATAATTCCTACCGCACTTATCTCGATAATTAATTACCTTCCGAACTTATCGAAAGAAATAGTAAACAAACATCCAATTGTTCCCGCAACACTTGTTTCAACGATAAGTCATTTATACCACCTACTACCAGTTGGATTATTAAATCCTTATTTGTTTTCAAGCTTTTCATCACTTTTATCAGCGGATAAAAAAGCATTTTTTGAGAATTTTGGTTCCATTTCAGCCGCTTTGGCAATATGGAATTTAGTTTCTAATTATACGATTTTAAACGGAACCGCGGACCGTGTTGCTAATAAAATAGATCAAGTAGGAAGAAAAGTAGAAAGTAAATTACTCAGTATTTTACCACTTCCTACCATTGGGTAAATAGGGTCTAATCCTTAAAATTCTTCTTATACCAGCCTAGAATCTGGTATTGGGTTTTTTTAACGTTGTAAATCATGTGATTAATTTGGTTATATTCTTTTCCATAGCCAAAATTATTTATTGGTCTAAAAAAGTCCATCTGTCCTGAGTTATGGACAATAACAATTTTTTCTCCTGTTGGTTTATAAAATATTCCCTTTTTGACAACAAATCTTTTTTCTTCGGTAGACATCATATAATTATATTTATTGTCAATAAATTTAAATCCGTCTTGATAAAGGAAATAGTTTAAGGTAATTTGATCAGGTCCAAACGACTCTTTATTTTTAATTAGTTTTTTCATTAATAAACAAAGTGAAACAAATTTTTGATAAGGAGCAAAGATAACACCTGCATTAATAACAGGTTTATTTTTAACCACTTCCCAAATTTTTTCTTTGATTTTTTTTTCAAAATTATCAAAAATAAACCATTCAAAAAAGAGAACTTCCATGCCTAAGGGGACAACCCGAAAAGTATTTTTATCTTTATTAAAAATAGAAGTGATCTCATCTTGAAATATAATGTCCCCACCGTCTATAAATAAAACTTGATCATATTTATTTTTACTTAAAAATTTTTCTGCGTCAAAAAATCTTTTATTAACAATATGATATTTATTCATCCCCTCAAATAAGATAATTTTTTCGTTAAGTAGGAATGTTTTTTGTAATTTACTAAGTCCATAGTCAATAATCACGACATCTATATTTTTTAGATTAACGTTTTCTTTTAGTGACTTAAGCCAATGGTTAATCAAAAAATCTCCAGATTTCTCATTGGAGCAAGTGATAATGACGTTTTTTAACATATGTTATCTATTATATTTTTTAACCAGAGATTGGAATAGATCTCCTTTTTCTTCAAAATTTTTCCAGAGACTATAACTTGGAGAAGCGTTTGATAATAAACAAATTTTATTTTGAGGCGTATATTTATATGCAAATTTGACCGCCTCTTCCATACTTTTAGTATTAAATATACGTAAATATTCTGCTTTCTTTGATTTAATTATTTTTAATATTACATCTCCGCTTTCCGGAAATAAAACAATATTTGGTATTTTATAATCAATAATTACCTCGACCATTTTATTAAAATCATAACCTCTATCTGTCCCTCCTAGAAAAATTGTTCCAATATTCTTTAAACTTTCAATAGCAAGAATCGTTGATTGTGGAGTAGTAGATATAGCGTCATCGTAAAAAGTAATTTCTTTAAATTTACCTATTAACTGTAGCCGGTGCGGTAAAGGTCTAAATTCTTTAATAGCTTTAATTATTGTTACGTCATCAATATCAAGTAAGTGAGCTACTGTAATTGAAGCTTTTATATTTTCCCTGTTATGCTTACCAATCAATGGAATATCCTCATCTCTTATTGGTATATTTTGTTCAAAAGGAATATTTTTACAGTGTGAATTTTTGGCCCAAGATTTTAATTCAGCAAATTTAGGATTATATATAAAATAATCATCAGCGGCTACTCGAGTAATAATATTTTTTTTGGCATTATAGTAATTTTTAACGTCGCCATGATAGTTCATATGTTCAGGAAAAAGATCAAGAATGACCGAGATATGAGGAGAGTATTCAATATCATCCAATTGATAACTAGAAAATTCGCAAACAAAAATATCTTCTTTTCCGATCGGCTTCAACATTTCGTCTAACATTGGCTTACCAATATTTCCGATCAAATGGACAGATTTACCGGCTTGTTTAAGGACGGAATAGATTAAGCTAACCGTGGTACTTTTGCCTTTGGTTCCAGTTACTCCAATGACAACATTATCGATATTGGCTAAAAAAATGTTAGATGCCGTTGTATAAGGTTTGGTAATTAAGTTCTTGGAAATTCCTGGGGAACGGATTATAAGATCATATTTTTGTTGTTCGTCAAGATAGTTATCACTAATTTTTTTATCGGCAATACCTAACTCAGCCATAGGTACGAACTTTTTTAAAAATCTTTCCGTAGCCTGTCCTTCTTTACCATAACCTAAAATAAGGATTTTTTTATATTTTTTTAGTTGATCTAGTTTCATATGATTTTAGAAACGTCAAATTCTTTTCTATTTTTAATTATTTCCAACGCCTGACGTGACTCCTCAAATGTCCCTACACAATCAAAAGGCTTCATATTTCCTTTTCCAATAAGATCTTTATATAAAGAAATTAATTGAGGATCTTCAAGTAAATTTTTATCAAAAATTTTTACAACTTCTTCTTTAGATAGATAGGCTGCTAAAATAATAAAAACAAAAGCACATTTGGCGCACTCCCCGCACCATCTTTTTTGATCGACATTTCCTTTTATTTTAAAATTCCTATTACAACTGGAAAAAACAGGGAAATATTTTTTATGTAATGAAAACATTTTGGCAATTTCTATTTCCGAATAAGACCTTAGGTTTGAAGAAAAATATATATTTGGAGTAATATTTTGTTTTACATACTCTTGCAAAAGTTTCTCAAACTCTTCCGACTTGCTCCATTGATGATTGATCTCTGCTCCTAAATAATTGACGTTGCCAAAGTTGGCACTTTTTCCATTGGGAATAATGATTGAAGAATAGTCGTATATTACCGCTAACAATAGAGCAATGAAACTATAGATCGCTGTGATTGGGATGTGGCCATTATAGGTAGATTTTAAATCAAACAGCTTATGATCTAATTGTCTTTTGATTACTAAATAATTAATTTCCATTGTTTTTGCTACGTCAATTTGTATTTGTGGAGGAGTATTTTGTGAATCCAAAATAAATCCAGTAATTTCTTTCTTTTGTTCTTTTAAAATTTCAACGCTCACAATTGAATCCTTACCTCCTCCAATACCGATCAAAGTTCTGTTTTTTCTTTTCTCATCAATTGGCGAAGCTTTTGCTTCACCACTAAAAGGAAAATTTATCAAACCTATAAAATTAATTTTATTTTTATAAAAAAATTCTCCCAAGCCTTTTGTGTAAACAGTATTCCAAAAGTCAGTCTGAGCTTTAGATAAACGGTAGGGGATAATTATTTTTTTAGAACAATACATCTTAAAATAGGTTATTCCTAAAATAAGATGAAGATCTTTCAAAATATTTTTAAGTAATACCGGATTAGTAGAAGAAGGTATAGGCTCAGGCAGAATAATTTTTTCAGTTAGATCAAGTCCGTTGGTTTTATAATTAAAATCGATTGTTTTTTTGTCCGGTTGTATCTCGTAAGATACAAATTCAAAAACATCTAGCTTTTGTGTCATAATAGAGTATATTTTAGCAGATTTAAGTAGGCTTGCTTATGAGGTTAATTGTTTTTCTATCTCAGTTAATAGTTTATTAATTCCATAATCGGTTGTCACGGAAATATATTGAGGAGTATGAGTGGCATAAGTTTTATTAATTTTTTTCAATAACTCTTCGGCATCTCCAGAGAATGCATCAATTTTATTAAACACATAAATTATTTTTTTAGAATGAACTTTAAGTTCTCTTAAAATAACATTAACTATACTTATTTTTTGATCCATTTCCGGATCTTTAATATCAATCACGTGCAGAATTATATCAGCGTTAATTGATTCAAGAAGCGTTGATTTGAATGAATCAATGAGCGATGCTGGCAAGTCTTTAATAAAACCGATTGTGTCAGAAATTGTCACTTCCTTTTTTAATTCAGGAAGATAAAGTTTTCCGGTGACACTATCCAAAGTTACAAATAGAGCATTTTCAACAATCTTATTTCTTTTTGTTAAATAATTAAATAAAGAAGTTTTCCCAGCGTTGGTATAACCGACGATTGAAATACTTTGAATATGATTAAATTTTCTTCTCTCAATTTGCAGTTGATGTTGAAGAGATAATTTATTTAATTCATCTTTTTTTAGTCGTATTTGAGTTCGAAAATGGCGCTTCATTATCTCAATGTTGGTTTCACCCTGTCCTTTTGTGTTGGTGCCACCTCCTCCTTGGCGAGAAAAGTAATTCTCTCCCAATCCATAAATACGAGGTCCCATGTGATGCATTCGGGCAAGTTCAATCTGTAGTTTGGCTTCGGCGGTGTGGGCGTGTTTATCAAAAATATTTAAGATCAGATCAAATCGGTCCCAGACCTGAATTTCAGGATGATCATTCCATAAATATTGAGTGAGATTAAATAAAACGCTTGGACTGACAATGGCATTAACTACAATAATATCAATTTTTTGTTTATTGACAATATTGACTAATTCTTCAACTTTACCGCGACCTATAAAAGTTGCTTTGTCAGGACGAGTCCGATGTTGGATTATGTCAACCACATCAATTCCATGATATGTAGAGACCAAGGATTTTATTTCTTCAAGATTTCGTTTGGCCTCTTCTATTTTTTGATATGGATTAACTACATCGACGATGACGACTCTTCTTAGCTTTGACATTGTTTGATATGAAATTATACAACTAAAAAGTTAAGGTATAATATAAATATGAAATTAATTGATAAAAATATTTCTATGTCTGAACTCAAAATTATGTCTAAAAAAATGTTTAGTGGCTTGGTGAAAGCAGTAGTCGATATTAAAAAAGAAGTTATGGTAGTTGATGCTGATATGCACGCTGATGAGGAGAAATATCTAATAGAATTAGAGTCTAAGCAAAATGATCTTTGGGGAATTAATCTTTATCCGGATCAAAAAGACGAAGATTTTATTGAGTATGATTCAATGATTAACGTTAGGCCACGAATAAACAATTTTTCTAGGGGAATTAGTGATGAAAAAATAAAACAAAAAATTATTGAGATAGTTAATAAACTTGTCAAATAATGAATATCTTCCATAAAGATTTAGTTGAAAGATGGAATCAATTTTCTATCTATGAACAGATGGCAAATATTGGAGCAGAAGTGGGGAGAGCCATCAATTGGAAAAATAAAAAAAATGAGGAAATGAGTAAAAATGCTTTTTACAGGGCTTTAGAATTGGTCGACTTCACAGTTGATGATAATAAAAATATTAATTCTCTGAAAGAAATATTACGAATGAGAGAGTTGCTTGTTGACTATTTGATGGGGGACAATATTTATCATTCGACCGATAAGGGTTGGGACAAATATTTTTATCCTTTTAACTACGCTGCCCGCAGATCTTGTTAAGTTTATTGTGTCCAGAGCAATGGAGAACATTATTTCACTGTTTTGTCAATATAATCGTGAAAAAAGGCTAAATAATATCCTATTTTCACTGTTTTGATTCTTTTTTTAGAGCATTTAAACCTTCTACACACAAATTTAGTATAGTGAATTACCTCTTGATGAGAAGAGTACTGTAGCCATCTTTCTCAGGAACCATAAGATCTGATTTGGGAGAATCACCAATAAACAATACAGAATTTTTATCAAAACTACCTAGCTTGTTTAAATCAGAATATACGAGTTCAAAAAATTTAGGATCTGGCTTATCTACTGTTTCGCCAAAGATTATGGAGCTATATTTTAAAGGAAGAATTGAAATTCTTCGCATTTTATAAGTTTCTGAGAAGTTTGGATCATACGTTAATCTTAAATTATCGTTAACTTTCATTACGGAATCTCCACTTGTCATAAGTATTAACGGAATATTTCTATCCTTAAGTTCCTCAAGAAATATTGCGGCATCTTTATATAGATGTGAGTTATTTGCGTGTGCTTTCCAATATGTATCTCGACATTCTTCAACATCTATTTTTGTGAAATTCATATCTAGTCGTCGACTAGCAATTATCATCCACGATTCTCTGCTCCATCTTTTGAATCCATATTGGGCGAATGAGGGTTGTTCTATTTCAGCAATTTCCTTCATTATTTTTTCAAAATCCTTCTTTCTATTCCAGGTATTAGAGTCCTTATGTTGGTGCTCTTCGTTTATGAGCATAAATATGCTATTTACAGTTGAAGAAAACTCATTTCCATATTTTAAAGTTAAAGCATCAATTGCTGCTTGTTGAGCAACTGCAAAATCCATGAGTGTGTAATCAATATCTGCAATTACAACTGAGATCCTTTGGGAAAACAATTCTGGTTTTGCGAGAGAGTTAATTTTAATCATTGATAAATTATATCAAGAAGGTTAGAATGTCGTCCAGTTGCTTCGAAAAAGTCCAGAGGGAAGGATTCGAACCTTCGAAGGGAAAACCCAGCAGATTTACAGTCTGCCCCCGTTGGCCACTTGGGTACCTCTGGTATCTTAATACCCTTACATTTTATCAAAAAATGTTCACAATTTGCGGTGAAAACATAAAAAATATGAGTGTATACTTAAACCAATATGATTGATTCGACAAACATCTACTCAGGCCCTCCTTTATCACCTCAACAAAAAGAGAATAATAAGATAAGTTATTGGCTGAATAAATTGTTTTATCAGGAAAAAGAAAAAAATAAAGAAATACTAGATAATATTTCCAAAGATAAAGTTATAGTTAACAAAGAAAAACAAATCTCTAATATTAATCAGGTTAAAAAAGTTGAAGCCGATAAACATGTCATATCAGATATGGTTCAAAATTCGAATGAAATATTAATGAGCATAACGTCTGTTGGTTTTCCTTTTGACTTTTTTCCAACGACTATAAACATAGAAGCAACCAGGGCAACAATAATTACTCGACAGTTATTTTCTTCACAGGTGCATAGTGTAGATATTAAAGATATTTCTAGTGTGTTTATAGAAACAGGTATTCTTTTTGCCGCAATAACACTCATCTCAAAAATTTTTTCTCAAAAAGAATTAGTAATAGACAGATTATGGAAAAAAGAAGCTATTTTGTTACGTAGAGTCATTGAGGGTCTTAGAATGTTTGAAAAAAAAGAGATAAATATTACAAAATTTTCAAAGGAAGAACTATTAAGTAAGCTTGAAGAGTTGAGTACAACCGAGATAGTTTTATAAAGTTATTTAACTAAATACGAAAGTTTTTTGAAAGTCAGAAGATCGAAGAGGAAACAAAATAAATAACAAAATATTACAAAACAAAAAAGAAATATAAATTGGTTAAAAATAATAAGCGATTTTATTGCTGGAAACATCTTTAATAACACTTCAAGTAATAAATAATGGGAAAGATAAACTCCGAACGCATATTTCCCAAAAAAACTAATAAAGCTATTTAATCTATCATCCAACTTAAAGTTGGAAAGTCCTAATACTAAAGAAAAAAAAGTAATAGAACTGCTTAATATTTTTAATCCAGAATAATGAAATCCTAAGGGTTCGATCATATTAAAAATGGCCATATTCAACATTATAAATAAAATTGAAATTGCAAAAAAAACAGTACTTTTATTTATTTTTTTCCACAAATAACCAAATGCGAGACCAATAGGTACAAATTTTATTAATTCAACAAACCGGCCATAACTTTTTTTTATTGCTTCAATCATTGGGGAAAAAAAATTGTAATTCATATTCGAATATTCAAGAAATAACGCAGTTAAGATAATCGCTAGGTAAATAAGTATTTGAATGCGGGAAGATAGCTTATTAATCAACCAATAAATTATTGTAAATAGGATAAGTAGTACCAAATAATAAAGAGGAGTATTGACAACGTCTCCAGCCAAAAGCTGCAAAAAAATATTCTTAATATTTAATAAATTTGGATGAATAATAAATCCAATTGCCGACCAAAAAACAAGAGGGACAAAAAGCCTCTTTAATCTTTCACTCAGAGGCTTACTGCTAGTAAAGAAAAAAGAAAGAATAATAAACAAAGGAACAGTGTACCAAGTAAGAGGTTCTAAAAAATTTGATTTAATGCCGGTAATAATTCTAATATGAACGTTTACGACAATAATGGTTAGTATTATTCGCATCAAATCGAATATGGAATTACGTGTTTTATTTGTTTTTTTATTTAACATTGTTATCTATATTGTAGAATAGAGGAATGAAAAACAAAAGCTTTCTTATTTTAACAGCAATTTTTTTATTAATTATTTTTTTTACTCAATTTAAATTAATAAATCACCCAGTTACAGACAATGACGAAGGTATTTATTTGACCTCATTTTTGCTTGTTGATAAAGGATATCCCGCTTATAAAAAAACCTATTTTTCCCAGCCGCCAGGTTTTTTGTTAACCGTTTATCCAGGGTTTATTTTATTTGGTAAGACATTGCCAGCTGCTCGACTGACAATAGGGATCTGGTCAATCATTGGGCTTTTAGCAATTATTTGGATCGGTTTTGAACTCAAAAATAGATGGTCCGGCTTATTAGCAATTGGGCTGTTATTTCTTGTTTCCTCTTATTACAACCAAGCATTGACTTTTCAGTCGGACATTCTTATTACAACTTTTTCACTAATAAGCTTGGTAACTTTGATTAGATTTGGAAAAAATTTTCACCTGCGTTGGTTTATTATTTCAACGGTGTTTTTAAATTTGGCTTTTTGGACAAAATTTGATATTACTTTTTTTCCCTCTTTCTTCTTGGCTTTATTTATATTATTTAACGAGAAAAAAATATCTTTTAAGAAAGTTATTAATTTATTTTTCATATTTCTTGCAGTAAGCTTTGGATTTTTTATTCTTTTAATTTCTCCATTTGGAATAAAAGAAGTTTTCTATAATTCAATTTTACTTAGATTTCAGGCGGCCAAAAATTCATCATCAACGATGCTGTTTGATTACTTAAAAAGGGATGTTATTTTATCAATGATTATCTTGGTGGGTCTATTTTTAGGTTTATTAAAGAGAAAAAGTATTAGGTATCCAACAAACATTATTTTACTTTGGAGTATCTTTACTTTGATATTATTTCTTTTTTACCGACCGCTATTTTCTCATCATCTTGTTATGTTGGCAGTACCAATGGTTTTGTTATTTTCTCAAACAACTGAACATTTTTTTAATAATAAAAAATTATTTAGATTAATGGTTTTAATTATAGTGGCGATTTCTTTGAGTAATCGCATTTATATAACATTAAAAACCTCCTCAAAGCTTATTAATGAACAACAACAAAAAGCTGTTGAGGTAATCAGAAGATATGCAGGTATTAATGACATCGTTGTCAGCGATGAAGAAATATTGAATGGCCTTTCACGTCGATTACCTCCTCCAGAACTATCTGATGTCTCTCAGGTCAGGATAAAATCCAATAATTTAACTCCGGAAAATTTCAAGAAAATAATTAAAACCTATAAACCAAAACTGATTATTCCCTGGAACGGAAGATTGGAATCAATAAAAAATTTTAAAGAAAATTTAGCAGGTTATAAAGTATTAACTTCATTTTCTGACTCAAAAAATATCTACATTAGAATTGCTCTATAATTTAGCTATACTAAATTTATGAGTGGAAAAGTATCTATTATTGGCGGAGGACATGTTGGAATGAGTGCCGCCTTTGCCATGTTACTTAAAAATACTGCCAGGGAGCTAGTTCTTTTTGACCGTGATACCAATAAGATGAAGGGAGAACAACTAGAATTTCAACATAGTCTCAATTTTCTAGGAACGACAAAAATAACAGCCGCAGAATCTTATAAGGACTTAAAAGATAGTGATGTAATTGTTTTTACTGCTGGTCGATCTCAGTTACCTGGGGAAACAAGGCTCAATTTAATAAAAGATAATCGAGAGATAGTAAAAACAATTCTTCCAGAAGCGATAAAAAATTCACCTGACAGTATAATAATTATGGTCACTAATCCGGTTGATATTTTGACCTATCAGGCAAGTCGGCTTTTGAAATTGCCACAGGGACGAATATTTGGTAGCGGTACAAGTTTGGACTCGGCCCGTTTTCGATTTCATCTGTCAGAATTTTTAGGTATCAATCCAAAAAATATTCATGCTTATGTGCTTGGCGAACATGGGGATAGCTCTTTCCCAATCGCAATATCAACCTTGCAGGATATTTCTTCAGAAAAAATTCAAGAAGCTTTTTTAAAAACAAAGACAGCCGCCGGTACAATCATTGCCGCTAAAGGATCAACGTATTATGCGATTGGGGTGGTAATCAATCAATTGGTAAGCGCTGTTTTAAGAGACACAAAAAGAGTTTTTCCGGTTTCTGTTCCTCTCACAGGCCAATATGGATATCATGATGTTTCAATAAGCGTTCCATGTGTTATTGGAAAGAATGGGGTAGAAAAGATTCTTGAAGTCCCATTGTCTAATGAAGAAAAAAAGTTAATGGACAAATCGGTAAAAATATTGAAAGAAATTATTATCTAATATTGATTACATACACTTGACATATCTCCAATATAGTTATATTATGGAAATATAATAATTTATATTTTCAAAAATGTATAAATTTATAGCTGGAGTATATAAACAACATTTTCAATATAAGAGCTTTAGCCCATCTTTAATCAATCAGGATTTTGATTGGACTGATAAGAAAATTAATATCTTGTTGGAACAAGCAACGAGGTTCCTTGGTGAATTAAATGCTTATTCTGATTTGGTCCCTGATGTCGATTTCTTTATTAAAATGCACGTCGCTAAGGAAGCAACAAAATCTAGTTTAATTGAAGGAACAAAAACAGATTTGGATGAAGCGGTTTTACCTAAAGAAGAAATTTATCCAGAAAGAAGAGATGATTGGCAGGAAGTACAAAATTACATTAAAACTATTAATTACTCTGTTAATGAATTAAAAAAACTACCAGTATCTATCCGATTAACAACTGAATCACATCGATTGTTATTAAGTGGAGTTAGAGGAAAATATAAAATGCCAGGCGAGATTAGAAGAAGTCAAAATTGGATAGGAGGTTCAAATCTAACTGATGCATTTTTTATTCCTCCACATTATGAAGAGTTGCCTGAGCTTTTGTCTGATTTTGATAAGTTTTGGCAAAATAAAAATTTGGACATTCCAATATTAATAAAAATTGCCATGTGTCATTATCAATTTGAGTCTATTCATCCATTCCTAGATGGAAATGGTAGGTTAGGAAGATTATTAATAACCCTACAGCTAATCGAACAGGGAATATTAAAAAAACCCACTTTATATTTGTCTGCTTTCTTTGAAAAAAATAAAAGTGCTTATTATGATTCTCTCACAATGGTTAGACAAAATAACAATCTTGAACAATGGATAAAATTTTTTTTGAACGGAATAATTATTACAGCCCAAGACGGAGTGAGCACTTTTAAAAAGATCATTAATCTAAGATCAGAGTATGAAGAAAAAATAATGAATTTAGGGTCACGAGCTAAAAAAGCAAGGCAATTAATCTTTCATATGTTTTCTTCGCCAATTATGAATAACAAAATGATAATAAAAGATTTGAATTTAAGTTTTAATAGTTCTAATCGTTTGATGAAGTCATTGGTAGAATTGAGAATTTTGAAAGAATTGACCGGTTTTTCAAGGAATAGACTGTTTGTTTTAAAAGACTATTTAGAGTTATTCAAAAAATAATACTAACATTCAAGGCATTAGAAGTCTTCTTGCCTCCGAAATAATATCTTCAAAATTTGACTTTTAGTAGTAGTAGTAGTAGACTTCCATATAAATTAATCCGAAGGAGGTGATTAAGAAATGAATGAAATAATAAAAAATAAAACTGTAATTAAAAGAATAAATCCTTTGACTAAAGAGCCTATAACAGTAGTGGCAGGGGAGGTTGCAGAATTAACAGATTAT